>JARGOJ010000015.1:9294-25004 GCA_029210225.1 Planctomycetota bacterium | reverse complement strand
AAAGAGATCGACGCCCTCGATGTCAAAGAGGATGCCGTCACCATCCTCGACATCCTCATGACCCGAGTCTTCCCCATCGACGTCCTGGTCTCTCTAGAGATGGCCCAAATCCGCACCTTCTCCATACCCTCCATCTCCGCCTTGCTCCATAAGACTCGGCAATATGAAGACCACGGCGAACGCCGCCTCGACGACACCAAAGCCATCCTCACCGAGATGACCATCGATGGCCTCGACTCCCAAAAAGGCCAGAGCATGGTCGAACATCTCAACCGCATTCATGGCTTCTACGACATCCCCAACGATGACTACCTCTACACCCTCAGCACTTTCATCTTCGACCCCATACTCTGGATCAAGCGCTACGGCTGGCGTGACTTCACCGCCAAAGAGAAAGAAGCCATATACAACTTCTTCGCCTCCATGGGAGAGGCCATGAAAATCAAAGACATCCCCACAAGCCTGGACGATTTTTGGCAGTGGCGCCTCAAATACGAAGCGGCCGCGCAAAAATTCGCCCCCAGCAACAAAGATGTCACCTTCGGACTCATCAACGCCGCCAGACCCCAAGTGCCATTCTTTCTCAGACCCTTCGTTCCCAAAGTCATGGCCGTCTTCTTCGATGACCCGATCCTCAATAAAATCCTCGGCCTCCCCAAAGCCGGCCTGCTCTCAAGGGTCCTCGTCAACGGTGCCATGAAAGCTCGGGCTATCATCTCTAGATGGATCACCCCCTGGGACAAAATCGAATTTCGCAGCACCAAGATCTACAACTCCTACCCCACTTACCCAAATGGATACAAACTCAGCGAGCTTGGACCAAGTTACCTCACCGCTAAAATGAAGAAAGCGGACGCTGACGCCGAAGCCAGAGAAGCTCCCAAGGCGGACTCAGAAAACGCCCTGCAAGATCATTGAGCCTTACACAGATTTGGTGTTTGCCCTCTCCGTACATTGAAAAAGGCCAGGGAAGCCCTGACCTCATCGCAAACAATTCAGTTCAATTTGTTTAGAAAACTCCAGGCTCTCCGCTCTCATTGCCCTGCTTATTCAACTTCCAATTATACTCGCGGAACTCCACAGTCCAGCCATCACTCCGCGCCGGGATCTTATCCTTCGCCGCTCTGTAGTGATTGATATAAGCCACGATCTTGGCTTCCGTGCTCGACGCAGTCTTGACCGCCGGGAAATCTGGCCAGTCCAAGAAGTCCTTCTGGTACCACTCAAAGAGCTTGCTCACCGTCACAACGCCCTTCTTGGCGTCGATCTCACAGTTGCGAAGCTCATTGAGGAACTTCTTCGTCTCCGCCTCTAATTGCTTCTCAAGGTCCTTCGCAGTGAAGGCATACTCAGGCAATCTCGGGCAGCTAAAGCTCGCGCAATTGAGCGCGAAGTGGATTCTCGGGTCTTTGTATTCCTCACGGACAATCTTATTCTCAATGTCGTAGAGGTTGTAACGATCTCCACCAAGATTGAATGTGTCCTGGTAGAAGAAGTTCTTCTGCACCGCGAGAACATTGAAGTCGGCGGCATATCTGTTTGTGACATTCTGAAAGACCAAGGCGTTGTAAGCATTCATCCAATAGGCGAGCTTCTCTTCCCGAGTCTTAAAGTAATCAGGGGTCTTCTTCGGATTGTATTTCGACAGCAGCTCAAGGTAATTATCAAGCGCCTTGCGATCGGTCTTGAGCGCCTCATAATCGACGAAGCCACCCTTGCAATACTTCGTGAGCACCTGATTCCAAAGCTCGTGAGAGAAGGTCTTGGCCTCCTCGATCTTCTTCTTGGCTTCTTCCTGGGTCTTCTTATCCCCAGTCGCCGTCTTCACTTCCTTCTTAAATAGGAAGCAACCCGAACTAAGCAGCGAGAGTGACATAATCACGTAAAGAAACCGGTGTCTTATCCCCATGAAATATTGATCCTTCATTTCACTTGTTTGGCTCGTGAAACAGTCACCAAAAACAAATCATTCTGTACGTCTGTCGATCATACATACTTAGACACGAATGAATCACCACTCTTCAAACCTTTTTTCACCCCCATCCTCTTTCTCCCCGCCAAGCCCTCTGACCCCCATTCCCAAGTCCAAGCCTCTTCGATCTATGGCCTATCCGACGACCCTAGCCCTTGAACGCAAATTTTTTGGGGCCCGATTTTGACCCCGGGGGAAACGATCACGGCTTCCATTTGTTAGAAAGAAGGCACGAACAACACCTCCCAAAGAGGTGAAACCTTGGAGCACAACGCCATGCACCGGTCCTCCCTCATTCTTATCGCTCTACTCACCCTCACTATAGGTTGCGAAATCGTCATCGAAGACCCAAACGGTCTGCGCAATAAGAAAGGCAGCTCTCTAGACCTCAACAACGTTGACCTCACAGCCCTCAACAACGCCACCGCCAAGGCCAAAAAATCCGCCGCAGAAGCCCGCGCTGTCCGCAAAGAAGCCCTCAAAAAACTCGCCCGCATCGAGCGACTCATCTCCTCCCTCACCGGCAAGCGCCTCAAAGCCCTCCCCGATCCCAAACCAGCTCCAAAGCCAAGTCCCAAAACGATTGACTTCGATCACACCGATCTCGATACCCTCCTCAAAAAGCACGTTAAGAACGGTCTCGTGAACTATAAGGCCTGGAAAAAGAACGACTTAAAGCCATTAGACGCCTATCTCGATCGAGCCCGCGCCACCGATCCCTCAAAGCTCGCCTCCGATAAACATCGCATGGCCTTCTGGATCAATATCTACAACGCCTGGACCCTTCGCAGTATGTTGAAGCTCTACCCGACAAAGAGCATCCTCAACCACAGCCTCGCAAAGAAAGGCTTCGGAATCTGGCAGAAGAACGCCATCAAGATCAACGGCAAAGATCAAACCCTCAACGATATTGAGCACAAAATCCTAAGGCCTATGGGGGATGCTCGCATTCACTTTGCCATCGTCTGCGCCTCCATTGGCTGCCCCCCGCTTCGCTCCGGGGCTTATACGGCCGACAATCTCGGGGCACAGATGGACGAGAGCGCGAAGGTCTTTTTCGCCACTAAAAGCAAATTCAAAACCGACGGCAACACCGTCTACCTCAGCAAGATCTTCGACTGGTTTAAGAAGGACTTCGGCACAGACAATGACGCCGTGCTCAAGGCGCTCGCGCCCTATGTAAAAGACGAAGCCGCAAAGAAGCTCATGCTCTCAGGAAAGGCCAAGGTCGCCTATCTAGACTACGATTGGTCCATCAACGAGCAGAATTAAAAATGTCTAGCAAAGCTGGAATGAAGACTTAACTTGGACGGTAGCGCTTATCGTCGCCGATCTGGCCCCAGCGAATACGCCGCTTCTGCTCTTTCCTGGGGTCGAGGACAGTGAGACCCTCATTGTTTTCACCAAGAACCCGAAGGTAGATCTTCGTCTTCCAATCATAGAGGGTCCAAGGAATCTCTGTGTTTAACTCGTCCATAGCCAACCTCGTATCGTGTAGAAGGTTGTTCGAATTCAGCAGCCGATATCCAATGTCGTTGACATCTTTTATACCGTGCTTAACCCTTTAGACGACGTTCCCAGCTCTAGAATTCAAGCTTTTTAGAATTCTCATAAAGCCTGGTACATCGCCTATGTGGCTTCGGATGACAGCGTTCAGCAACGACTTTTCTCGATTTGATCGCCTTGTAACTTGACTAAAAATAATTTGAAGTCAAAGCTGAGAAGCTGTGTCTAGCTGGACAGAGCAGATCCCCACCCAGCCTCTCTCGCTGAAAGTAACCGGCCATGAACCCACTAAAACCCCTCTCCCTCCTCTTGGTCCTTGTCCTAAGTGGTTGTTTCAACCAATACGACACTGTCGAGAAGATCGATATCAAGCCCTACAAGCCCAAGTCCGAGCTCTTCATCGACGACAAGATCGAGGATAAAAAGCCCATATTCGACCCCACTCTCGTCGATTCTCGATTGGTCAAAACTCCCAATGGAGACTGGGAGGTCAATACAAGCGCGGCCGTGCTAAAACTTGACGTTCCGGATATCAAAGGAGAAGCGGGCTTCGACAAGCTCTACCCAAGCTATACCGAAGCCGCCAAAGCGTTTCTGTCACAAAACTTATTGCCCTCCATTAACCTCCTGGACGGCAAGTCCAAGCAATTCGACGACGGACTCTATGGCGCCGTCGACTCCGCCGTCGCCTTCAGCGCTAAAAGCCCCATTCAAGTCGCCAGCCTCTTATCCAAGCTCCGCGCCAAATGCACTCCGAAATCAAAGCTCCACGATTGGCTGACCGGCGCCTTAGATGTGGGCAAGCTGCTCAGCGAGGACGAGTCCCGGGCGAAGTCGGCTGGGGCCCAACAATACGTCGACGCATTTCTCCAAAACGCCGCCTCAAAACCAGTCGGCTTTTACAATTGGTCTCCCGAGTTGCAAAGAACCTTTCAGATGCTCCGCTATCTCATGACCCCCCTGGATAAAGGCGGTGAGAGGGTCCTCTCCTTGAAGACTCAATTGACTGGGGACAAAGCGCTCTACGCGCAATACAAGAAAGTCATGGCCTTCTATAGCCGGCTCTCAAACCCCTTCAAGAACGTCAGCCTTGAAGCTCACTTCTCTAGCGCCGCAAAAGACCGTGTCTATAGCTCTGTCTATTTCCTCCCAGGTTCCACATCTCGGGAGGTTGAATTGATTGAAAAACTATACGGAAACACCGGATTGAGCCCCTCTGTTAATTTAATGAACGCCTTCGTGAAAGCGATCCGTGAAGGCACTGTCGACCTCCAACCAAGCGCAAACAGCGGCTGGTATGACTATCAAGTCCACGCCCTCGAAACCTTCCTGCTCCCCGAAAAAGGCGCAGAGAACAACAAGCTGCTACTTACAAAACGCTACAAGCTAAGAATGCTCGAAGCGTTCAAAGCGCTCATTACAAAACGCCGTGAAACTCATATCCGTCAAATGTCCGACGCTAAAACGACCTCGGCTCGCATTCGCCCTGAAGGCCTCTCTCCACGCCTCAGGGTCGAACCCAACCCGACCTATTTCCTAAGAACGGCACGGTCATACTCTTTCCTCGAAGGGATGCTCACAAGCAGCCTCGGCAAAGAGTTTTTGAGCAATCACAAGGGACTGAAAAAAGGCGGGACGCGCCCGCTCTCATTAGCTAAAGAATTGAAATGGATGAAGCAATTCTTCTACGGTCTACATTTAATAAGCTGTGAAGACATTGGATTAAAAAACTCACTGCTCAAGAATGAACTAAAAGACAAGCAAGCCTGCGAAGATACTGCCAAAGAATGGCTTGGGCAATGGACTAAAGACGTCGACCTCAGCATGGACACCCGGGTCGTTGTCCCCGTTGCACGCGACACCGAAACCCGCCGCATGCGCCTCTGGTCGACGATCGGGGTGAGAGGAGTGAAGTTGACAGCGTGGTATGTGACGGCGCCGAAATGGCGTCCTGTTGACGAGAAGGGAAAGTGGATTGACCTTGAGCGCTATCAAATGCAAAGCGCCCAATATGTCATTTTGACCGACGACTTCGCCGAATACGAGATTGGCGGATTTTCCCCCCCAACACGGGAAGAATTTCGCCGTCGCTGAGATAAAGGGCAAACGAAAGAAGCGATCCTTAAAGAGCTTCAGAAATAGCTCAAGCATCCTTCATGGAGCCTTCCTTAGCCGTGTTAAGATACCGGCTATGGGAGGCTCTTTTTGATGCGCAAGCTCTACGACTACATCATTGTTGGATCAGGATTCGGCGGGTCCGTCAGCGCGATGAGATTGGCGCAGAAGGGCTACTCGGTCCTCGTCATTGAAGCCGGCAAACGCTATCGCAGCGAGGACTTCCCAGAGACCAATAAGAATATACGCAAGTCGATCTGGATGCCCCTGCTTAAATTACATGGCATCCTCCGAATTAATGTCCTCAAACACTCCATGATTCTCAGCGGCGCCGGTGTCGGCGGCGGCAGCCTGGTCTATGGCAACACGCTGCTCGTCCCCCCGGATAAAGCCTGGCAAGACAAGCAATGGCGAAACCTCGACAACTGGACTGAGGTCATGCCGGATCATTACGCGACGGCCCAGCGAATGCTCGGAGTCGTGACCAACCCCAATCACCGCCCCGCAGACAAAGTCTTGGAGGATGGAGTCAAAGCCGTGAGCCCCGAGACCGCGGGCTCCTTTCGTCCGACTCGCGTTGGGGTTTACTTTGGCCCGGAAGTGACCAAGCAAGACGTCATTAATGACGACCCCTACTTCGACGGCGAAGGCCCTCCTCGCCAACCCTGCAACCTCTGCGGCGCGTGCATGATTGGCTGCCGTCACTCGGCAAAGAACACCCTCGACAAGAACTACCTCTATTTTGCCGAGCGCCTCGGGGTTGAAGTGATTCCAGAGCGCTTAGTGACAGGCATAACCGAGCATCCAGACGGGGGCTACGAAGTCCGAACCGAATCCTCGACCGCCTGGTTCAAAAAGGATCGTAAGAGCTTTCGCAGCAAAGGGATTATCCTTTCAGCCGGAGCCCTGGGGACAACCCGACTGCTCTTGCACTGCAAGCGAAGAGGATTGCTTCCTCGCCTCTCGCAGCGCCTCGGACACTTTGTCCGGACCAACAGCGAAGCGATCATCTGTGTCACAACGAAGAATAAGCTGGCCAATTACGGAGACGGAGTCGCGATCACATCGAGCATCGACCTCATGGACGGCACCCATGTGGAAGTGGTGACTTACAACAAAGGTTCAGACTCCCTGTCATTTCTTGCAACCCTCATGGTCGACGGAGGAGGCGTGATTCCTCGCTTCGTAAAATTCCTTGGGGCTGCGGTCAAGAAACCTTTAGATCTCATTCGGTCGACGATTCCCTTTGGTTGGGCCAAGGGCACGGTCATTCTGCTCTGTATGCAAACAAAAGAGAACCACTTGGAATTGAAGCTCAGCGGAGATAGCCTTCTCGTGTCGAAATTGGCGAAGGGAGCAAAGAAAATTCCAACCTATATCCCCGCCGCTCACGAATTGGCCCGAGCGATTGAAGGAAACATTGATGGAATCGCCCAGGGGGGCCTCTTCGAGATCCTCTTCGATATTCCGACAACGGCCCACATCATGGGAGGCGCAGCCCTCGGAGGGAGCCCGGAAGAAGGCGTGATTGACGAGCAGAATAAGGTCTTCGGCTACGACAACTTCTATGTCGCCGACGGGTCAATGATTGGTGCGAACCTAGGAGTCAACCCGAGCCTGACAATTACGGCGCTCACCGAGCGCGCAATGAGCTTTATTCCTGTCAAAGAAGGACACGAAGAGCCCGAGTGGGCCAAGAAAATTCTCTATTCAGGCCCCTCTAGAAAAGCCCTCTCCTCTTAATTAGGACAGGGTATTCCTAACTCCCGTCCTAAGGCCTCCAAGAACTCCGTCATAATCTTAACTCGCAGCTTCGCCTCGCTGCGCCCAGCCTCTGTGAGGAGGGTGTCTGGGAGAGCTAAGAGCTTCTCGTAGAAATGATCGATCATAAAAGCCTTGTCATTGAGGGCGCGGTGCTTGGCCCAGGGATCTTCAATGTGGAAGTATTCATTCTTCATAAAGACGCCAGTGCTTATCGTTCTCAAGATGCCTATCGCTCCCAGCGCTTCAAGGCGATCTGCGTCTTGGAGCGCGATGGCTAAGGGCGCTGTGGGCACCGCGCCTGACGAGTAACTGTGTTGAACAACGGCCCGACAAATCTCGTCGAGTGCCTCGCCAGTAAAGCCAAAGCGAGGCAAGAGCTCTCGGGTGGCGCGGGCCGAAAGAGTGCTCGCTTTGGAGCGGTCCTCCGACTCTTTAGGAACATTCACGAGGTCGTGGCAAAGGGCTGCGGCAACCGCCCACTCTCTTGGGAATTGATCCTGACCCAGACGAATGGTCCAAAGCCCGACTCGCAAGGCATGATCGAGGTTGTGCCCGGGGTCTGAGGAGAGGAGCGATGACACGCCTTCTTTTAATTTCCTGAGTTGTGGGTCCGCGGCGATCAATGAGAACAATTCAGTAAGACTCTTCATGGTCAATCAATGCCTTTCTGATCCGAGTGTGTTTTTGGGAATTGGACAGGCGCCGGGATAGAGGCACATACATTTTTGTTTGTGAATGAAATCGGTGGGAGCATGTAAATCTGATCTGTCATGAACCGTTTCGTGAGCGAACAGCAAATCCCGGGCAGACACATAGGTCTGCCCCTAGGGGTTATTTCCCCTTGTCCAAAACCTTTAGCAACGCGAAGGCCGTGTCGGGGCAGATCTGTGTGTCTGCCCCTCTTTGGATTTGGGATATGACTCTCAACCGATTTCTTTGTCTATAATTTCTTCGCTAAGAATAGGCTAAGGCGAGGAACGCACCGTTCCCAAAGAAGGTTCCCATGAAGCGAACTCTTGCCGTACTTTCTTCCTTACTCTTAATCGGTCTGGTGGCAAGCTTAGGTTCAGACCTCGTCGACTCGAAAGATGCTGAATCCCCGACCCATAGTCAGACAGATCTCTCAGGGATAAAGAGCTTAAGGCTTCGAAATCAATCCTCTCAAGCTGCGAAGGTCGCTCAGCGGGGAAGTCCTAAGAAAACGGCCAGGGACAGGAAGGCTTTGTCCGATCAAAGGACCTCTAAGAAAAGTCTCGGGCGCGTTGGACATGATGACAATAAACAGTCGGACGGCGAAACTCAGCCACGATTGAAATCAAGCTCTCAAAAAAACTCTGGGGGAAAGGCCAAGCAGGGCCAGGGAGGGTCTGCGACATCAAAAAGGACGATTCGATGGCGTAAGAACAAAGAGGGGCGCCTTGTTCCCGTTTACGATTCTAAAGTCCGCGCCGAGCTTGAGCAAAGCGCCGACAAAATCGCCGATCAGAGAGGCACGGTCCTCGGGGTTCTCGAAACCGTTTCCAATAAAGCAATCACTGGATACGCCTACGATTGGAAGAAGCCCGAGCAAATCCTCGCCGTCGATATTTACATTGATGGCTTCCTCGTCAAGACAATCCAGGCCAATCAAAGCAGAGCGGGGGCGGGAGCGAAGAGCCCGCTTTATTCCCAGAAGGGCTTCGCGACCGGGCCCATCGAACAATTAAAGGACGGGGTGAAGCACACTGTTCAAGCCTTCGCCCACATGGCGACTGCGGAAAACAACGAGGTCAAAGTCGTGGAGTTAGCGGGGAGCCCCAGAACAATTGGCGGCGCGACGCTTCCCCACGGCCGAATTGAAAACGTTCAAGGGCAAACAGTGACGGGATGGGCCCTCGACCCAGGCCAGCCCAATAAAACACTTGAGGTTGAATTGATTTGGGATGGTGAATCTCAAGGCCGATTTGCCGCCTCGTCCCCCACTCCTGTTGGATACAATCCCTCGCCATCGCTTAATTTGCATTGGTTTCAGTTGGAGCTTCCGGAGCATGATGAGAAGACTCAACACACCCTTCAGATTATTGTTCGTCGGGATGCGCTACAGCGAGAGTTAGATCGTTCTCCCTGGCTCATTAACAAAGACGTTGAGAATGAAAATAAGATCCCCTACGGCGCCCTCACCTTTGCCAACGACGCCCAAATTAGCGGCTGGGCGCTCGACCCCGACATTGAAGATCAAGCGATTTCGGTAGATATATACATAGACGGGGACTTTCTCGAAAGGCCAGTGGCAGACAAGCTCTTCGCCGCCCTCATTCATCGCCCGGATGTCAAGAACCCCAATCATCTCTGGATTGTCGATATCCCTGAGAAATACAAGGATGGAAAAGAGCATAGCCTCAGCGTCTTCGCTGTCAATAACCCAGACGGCGCGAATCCCGAGCTGTCCGGGTCTCCCCGCTTCTTCCGGTCGGAGGTCAATAATAATCCCATCGGTTATGTGGACGTAGTGAACACCAGTGTCATGGGAGGCTGGGCCTACGATGCCGACGCCGGTGCCGAAGCGATTGACATCGAAATTTGGATTGACGGGGCCCTCTGGAAGGTTCTCCCCGCCAATGGCCAGCGCGCCGACCTGGTGCCTGTTGTTTGCCCAGAGGCTGGCCATGGCTGGAGTGTCAAAGCGCCAGAGTCGTTAAAAGACGGCAAGTTTCACGTGGTCAGAGTTTATGCTCGCAACACCCCCAACGGACCGAAAACAGAATTGTCACGGTCGCCCCGAGAGCTGGCGGCGAAGAAGCCTTATCTAGGAGTCTCTGTGCAAGGAGAGGCGGGGAGGGGGTTGAAGGTGACCCGGGTCTTTGATTCCTCACCGGCTCAGGTCGCGTCGATTCAATTAAATGACATTATCACCAGTTACAATAATCAATCGGCTCAGGTCGATCCCGTTGTCTTTGAACAGTGGGTCCTCGCTCGGTCCATAGACGAGGCGATCACCCTGATGATTGACCGTGACGTGAGCATTGAAACGCCGCTTCTCTCGTCCCTCGCTCCAGCAATAAAAACTCAGATTGAAGCTTTTGAGAGCGAAGCGATCGCCGGGGGCAATCCAAGCCCAAAAACGATCGAGCTGGGAGATGGGCGCAAGGTTCATCTTCAAAGCCGAGATCAAATAATGGTTCAGAGCTGGTCGAACAGAATCTCCATGAATGTCTATCCTGTTCTCAAACAACAAGGAAAGTAAGAGCGATCTTACTTCGCGATGCGCTCAGCTTTGGCGCGCTCTGGGTGATCGCTGGGAGCTAAGTCGAGAAAGGCCCGCGCTGCCCGTCGCCCAATGTCTTTGTTGGAGTCGGCAAAGAGTGATGTCAACGCAGTCAGAACGTCCGGGTGGCTTGCTCCCGTTTGAGTGATGGCCTTAATGGCCGCTCTCTGGACCAAGACGTCCTTCCCTTTGGTTAAATCAATAAAGACCGAGTTTAATTCGCTGCGCCCCTGGGCATTCGCACAGAGGCCGAGGGCCGCGTATCGCTTCACCGAATCCGAAGGATCCGTCTTATAGCTTTTTAGCAGCACGGGAATGATCTTGTGCTTGGTCGTTCCCAAGGACCCGAGCGCTTTGATGAGGGTCGCACGGTCCGACTCGTTCGCCTCTTTGAGCGCTTCGACAAACCAGGGCGTGACGTCGTCGTCAATTCTTGTGAGCTGTTCATAGGCCTTCCCCCGAGTATTTGTATCCTCGGAGGTCAATGACTGAACGAAGCCTGATATCTGGCTGTCTTGATTCAATTTGGGAAAGCTAAAGAATAAGAAGGCGAGGGCGAGCACAGTCCCGGCGAAGATAAAAACAGCCTTGCGAGAAACCATCACTCGATGATTGCGCACCTGCACTAAGCCGGGCTTTCTTTGGTGCGAGGACGTCGGGTCCTCTGAAAGAAGGTCATTTTGATCGTTGCTCATGAAGAGTTTGCTTTCAGCTCTTTGGGGATGTCTAAGGCGACGCGGAAGCCTAAGTCTGCGCTCTTGGAGATGGTCTGCCTCGGGAAACGAAAAGACGATCGACAGAAGGCCCGGGGATAAGTCCAACTTGCGCCTCGAATCGCCTGCGCCCAGCTTGGGCGACTTTGTTCAATAAGATAAGGGTGCTGGTCGCTACGGGCCTCGTCATAAGACGCTTGATAGTGATCAGCGCACCACTCCCAAACATTGCCAATCATATCGACGAGGCCAAATGAATTACACTGCGCCTTATGCTCAGTGACAGGCATTGTTGATTGGCAATTGTTATCGTGCCAGCAATAGGCTTCGTCGAATTCCTCGCCCCAATAAAATTCACTATGATTGCCTGACGCCGTCGCGGAGGATCGGCAGGCATACTCCCACTCTGCTTCACTCGGCAGTCGCCAATGGAAGTGATCGAGGAAAGCTTGAACCTCCCCGAATGAGACTCGTTCAATGGGATGATCCGGGCCTCGAAATCGAGCGTTGTTGGGGAGAGAGCTGGTGGCCCAGCAGGATTGACGGACGGGGAATTGGCCCATTAGAAAAGGAGGGATTGTCACTGTGTGAACCGGGCTTTCTCGGTGATAGGCTAACTCATCGTCCCAGCCCATTTCATAGCGCCCCCCTGGAATTAATTGAACCAAGAGTTGGCTTGGCTTATGGCGGAAGCTCGCGATTCGATGACTGTTCTCTCCGCAGGTGTAAAGCGCTGTTCTCTCATGCTTAAAGAGCGCCCCGAGGCGTGAGTTGACTTCATTGATAGCGAGGTTTTGAATTTCAGGGGAACTCAAATTCCATTGATGACTGCAGGATAGAGCTTCGAGATAGACCGAGCCTCCTTCAAGCCGAGCGCGAGAATGAAGATAGGCGCGCTCCAATTCTTTGTTGCTTGGGTCTGTGTGAAGGCGGCGCTTCAATGCCTGAAGAGTCTCATCCATCAGCGTCCTTTGGACCTTCTTTCTCGACTAAAACGCGCCGTTGATAGAGCTTTAGGATAGTGTCCTCAGGCCACTTAGAACAGTCAAAATCAGGATTCTTTAGTTGAGTGTAATCGTCGTTGTTCAATGCTCGAACATCGAACTCGGAGTAGCTACGCACGAGCAGTTCTGTGTCATTGCCTTGAATAACCTCAAGCATGGGATTGAGCTTGAGATGATCGGGGCGCTGGGGCTGCCTGACTTGTTGATAGGCAGACTGAATATCGGCGAGGCAGTCCTGGCCAATGGGCCCGAGCAGGCGTTTGAGATCGGCGCTGTTAAGAGATTGGGACCAATCGAAGCAGGCGATATAGAACTCTTCTTCACGTCCGGCCCAGGACTGCCAGAGTTTGGCGTATTCGGCCTCGCTAGGGCTCTGCTCGGATTCATGATTGGAAAGGGAGCTCCGCTTGAGCCACGCGGCCCGGGCTCCTTCCTCTAGCTCCGGAGCGACGTGTTTAAGGGCTTCTCGGCTGATGAGTGTGTCAATGTCTTCGAGGTAGTCTTGCAGTAAGGACCAGAAGTGGAGGCTGTCGGCGCCGGCGTCGTGCCTGCAAAACCAAGTCGCACAGACCGATTCGCGATATCGCCAAATCGAGCAGAGACCGCCTTCACTTTCATAATACGGGCACAGCCGATGTTGACTTCGGCCAAATTGAAACCCCTCACTTCTAGGGCCTTCGAGGTCTTCTTTCCATAAGGCGCCAATGCCAAGGGGAGAGACCAGGGCCCGCTTGGCCAGTTTCATTCTCAGTCGTTGACGCCCGGTCTCCAAGCTTGAATGAGGGTCTTTGAAGAGGGCGCCGACGAAGAAGTTGACCAGGTCTGGGTGATAGGTGCAGCACTTAGACGCTTTGTTGAAGACGAGCGCAGAGCTCGGATCGAGAGGGTTCTTGGGAGCAAGCATGGGGCATTGAGAGCAGTTCGCGAGAGATTCTTTAGGGCTCTCATTGTGGAAAAAATCGTCGAGTAATTGTTCGTACAATGGTGGGAGGATTGAAAAAAAGGAGAGCGGATTGTTCATGGGGAATTCAGGAGGCTTCTAGTTTGTTGAACGATGCGATTTGAAGGAAGGCTAGAATTGACCTGCGACCTTATTCTTGTCGAGGATTGTGTTGGCGATTTAGTGCGATGCTTGAGCCCTCAATGTTCAAGGCGGCTTCGATTTGTGGATACCGGTAAACAGCGCCGCCAGTGTGAACTCTTAGGTTCTCTCGGGCTTCATAATAACCCCGTCCATGGGTGTGGCCGCAGAGCACTGTGATTTCTTTGTCAGGGTTTTGCTGGGCGAGCTTTAGGAGTATCTCTCCGACGGCAGCACATGAGAAGTGCGGTAGCCAATTGTCGTCGGAGATTTCTCCCTGATACCAAGCGGCTTCGCGGAACGGGGGAACGTGGGTCGCGACGAGGACATGGCGGGATGTTTCGAGAGCTTTGGAGATGACCTTCGACAGATACTCAGCGGCTTCCGCGCCTAAGTCGTTTAACAGACCGACGAGCTTCGAGCGTGAGTGCCCGGCAAGCTCTTCGATCATGACGTGGTCATTCAAGCGGACGGGGGTATTCAGAGCGGGTCCGAGGCGGGCGTCGCCCCAAGCCCCGTGGCCGACGAGGGTCACCTCGGAGTTGATAGGGACAACTTGAGAGTCCGCCAGCCAAGAGAGGTAGGGCGACCCTGAAAGCTGCTTTGGAATACGGTTGCGGATGGCGGCGATGCTGTCGTAATAGTAGTCGTGATTGCCGAGCACGAAGTAGATCTTCATTCGCAAGGCCGCTTCGAGGACCCGTAGATAACGGGCTAACCCTGGGCCTGTGGCAATGTCTCCAGTGATTATAAGGGCATCGGCATCTGCCTGCCGGATAGACTCGTAGAATTGAAGGGCTTCGGCTTCGTTGGCGGTATTGAGGTGAATATCCGTGGCCCATAGCCATTTCATAAGGGACTCCGGTACTAGATCGCTTCAGAGCGGCTCCGCGAAAGAGAGTCCTGAGGAAATGAGTGGACGATGATATGGGAGCGCCGATATCAGGAACCGTCGCTAATGATCACACCGTCTTCTCTGAGTTTATCGAGGTCGTAGCTTTCAAACTCAGTCTCGACACGGCGTTCCATTTTGTAACTGTGCCCCTTCGCTTTGACTTGGATCTTGAGATACCAAAATTTGGTGGCTCCCATGTCGCGATATTCCAACTCGCGATCGACCTCGACGGTCTTGTATCCAATCTTGGTTCCGATCTCCTCCAGGGTGACTTCCAGCTCGGCGATGTCATCCCTGGTGGGGAAGCGGCCGATATGCTTGTCGTCCATCTCTTCGCGTACATCCATGGTGTAGCGGAACCACTGGACATAGGGAAAACCGAAGAAGGCAAGGACCCCTATAGCCAGAAGGCCGAACATCAGTCCTTTTTTCTCTTTCATGACATATACTCCTGAGTTGATTCATCTTGCGAGACCAACGAATATCTTAGCAAAGGCTGGGCCAAAGGGTCATTTATGCGTTTTTGAACATTGTAGCCGTTATTTTCGGCAAAAAAGGGCAGATGTGGGGCCGGATACCCCATCTTGAGTCAAAAAGTGTCGGTGCCAGGGTGATCGGTGCCGAAGTGTCGCCATGAGCCCCAAATCGTCACAACTGTCGCTGGCTCATCATACTTATAGAAGGGACAGAACTTCTTTGGAAGAAACTTCCTATTCTGAGTTCTTCCCAGCAGCGATCATAAAGAAAGGTCGTTTATAGAGGAGTACTTGGGATGCGAATCGTTGCTATCAGTGATACCCATGATTGTCATCAGCACTATAACACCGAGAGTTTGCCCTCGGGAGATATCCTCATTCATGGTGGAGATATGACTCGGAGTGGAACGCTCGGCGAAGTTGAGGCTTTCAACACTTGGCTTGGCGCCCTCGACTTTGAATATAAGCTCATCATCGCTGGCAATCATGATTGGTGCTTTCAGAGAAGCCCAGAGCAGGCCAGGGCGCTCCTGACCCATGGGATTTACCTTGAGGATAGTGGGGTGGAGATCGCTGGGCTCAAGTTCTGGGGTAGCCCGTGGCAACCCGACTACAATGATTGGGCGTTTAATCGACCTCGTGGAGCTTGCCTCGCGGAGAAGTGGCAGTTGATCCCTGAACAAACGGATGTCCTTATCACTCATGGGCCGCCGTACGGAATTGGCGATCAAGTCCATTCTGGAGACCATGTTGGCTGCCGTGACTTGCTCAAGCGGGTGCAGCGCATTCGTCCCCGCGTCCATATATTCGGCCACATTCATGAGGCCTATGGGGTGACTGAATTGGAGGGGACGAGCTTTGTTAACGCGAGCTACTTAAGCGGCGCCGGAGCGCCCATTCAACCAGCGATTTTACTCACTCTTAATGCTGTTTAGCCTAT
>JARGOJ010000015.1:0-9284 GCA_029210225.1 Planctomycetota bacterium | reverse complement strand
GGAAATCAGTGGTGCTTTTCTCTAAGTTTGCCCCCAAGGTGTTTTTCAATGCTGATGAGTTTTTTTGGGTCGGCCACAATCTCAAGGGTCCGCCCCTGGCGGTCAACAAGGAATGAGACGGAAGACCCCTCGTACCCCTCAATCAACTCGTCTAAATTGGTGTTTGGATAGCGCTTCCCATTGATTCCGACGATGATATCTCGATCCTTAAATCCTCGCGATGCCAAGTAACCCCGAGAGTCATTAATTGAGACTTCGAGGGCATTTGTGCTCTTCGTTTGAAAGGGAATAATACCGGAGCTTGGGACGGTGACAACCATTGAGAGTTCATCGACCTGCACTTTGTATTGGCCGGCGGGTAAATTGATAAATTGAACCCTGCCATTAGCATCGACGTTCATAGGTTCCATGGAACTGACTAGCTCTGAGAGCGCTCCCAAAGGCTCAAGGTAGACCTCCGTTTCTGGCTCGAGGCTGCTTTGAATCTTTAATGGATAGAACTTTGGAAGGACAACTTCAGCTCGGTTTTTTCGACCGGAGAGGCTGATATCCTTTGAATAGACTGTCTGTCGCTCTAACTTGTGATTGAGTACATCGACTCTGAAATAGAGAGCGTCATCTTGCCCACCGGCTAATTCGAAGCTTTGGCTGTCTTCAGATCCTGTTTTAAATTCCCACTGATTGCCGTCACAAGTGATGTAGACAGTGCCAACGGCGCCGCAATTGTGAAAACCAGAGACTCTAAGGGTCAGCGATTTTCTCTCTTTGAATTGAAAAGTCATCTCTGTTTGGCCGGGTTGATAGAGTGCTTCGAGGATCCCATATTCATCAGAGTAAGCTTGGATCGTGTCCTCGTTTTCAACAAGCTCTTTGGAAGGCGCGAAATAGGGCACCAGAACACTGTAAGAACCGTCTGGTTTGAGCTGAGAAGGAAGGTTGAAGTCGTCACTCCAGCGGTGTCGGACAAGGTTAAATCCGAAGGTGAGATCCTTTAAGATCTCGCCGTTTGGACCATAGCCGCGAATCTTTAACGGGCTTTTTATCTCTTTAGGAAGTTGAACTTCCACAACTGTTAGGGGTTGGGCAATCACGATGGCTTGCTTGAATTCAAAACTTCCCCGGCCTCGGCCACAAAGAAGCATGTATTTCCCTTCGTCGAGATCATCGAGGTTTCTGTCCCGGTTCGTCTCCCGCGACATGTCCCTAAATCTGCGGGTTAAAAGATAGTCGTTCGGGATGGGGCCAAGATAGGGCACGAGAGCATAATAGACGTACTTAACTTCAGGCTCATCATCTTCATCCTCAGGCGGAATGACCTGGAGGCCTTTGAAGCGGACGAAGAGAACATGGCTGTCATAATCTTCTGGCAATTGATTGACAGTGAAAGACATGCTCTGAGGACGCCCTTCTTTGCCGATAAGTACACTTTGCTTGTCGGAAGTTATCGAGGTTCCAAAGCCCTCGACGCTCGCATAGATGTTGTAGCGTCCTGGGGAGATTGCCGCGCTATTATTCTCTTGAGTCCAATCGAAATCGTCAGAGTTGTCTTCATTCTCCCAGTAAATACTGGCGCGGTTTAACAAGTTCCCATTGGGATCATAAACTTGAAATTGAACTTTGCTCTCAGCTTGGTCTTCGTCGTCAAGCTCACTCGTTTCACCAATCAATTCGGCGAGGTTGTAGGCAATGAATTGTATTTGAACGCCTCGCTTGTTTTGCTCTGCGAATTGGCGTTGAAAGAGATAGCCCGGCTTGGTCAGGGTGATGCGATCGCTCGACTCTGTAAACTGGGGGATTTCAAAGAAGCCATTCTTATCGCTGCGAGCTGTGGACTCGGAGCTTTTCAATTGAAGAAACTGCCTTACA
Organism: Planctomycetota bacterium; assembly: GCA_029210225.1. Classification (GTDB taxonomy): domain Bacteria; phylum Planctomycetota; class J058; order J058; family JARGOJ01; genus JARGOJ01. The sequence continues at coordinate 7,418 of JARGOJ010000015.1, read as the reverse complement.
TAACTTTGTCGTGCTGTCTGGTCTGGGGGGCTGCCGCGGTCGAGGATCATGCTTGGTGGAAGTTGAACTTCAACAAGGGCACCTGAAACAGCTTCTCCGCGTCTATCTGTCACCCGCCCGCGAATTCTCCTAAATTTGCCTGTCTTGGTCCGTGCAGCCATTCGTGGCGCGTTTCTTTCCGTTTGCCCTGCCAGCGCAATTCTAGGGCCCCCCCAAGAGCCAGGGCCGCGCCTATTTCTCTGGCTGCCGCGTTCGCTTGTTGGAGAGACCGTTTTGACCTCCCCGGCGCCGAGAACCCCGAGGGCGCTTCCTCCAACGAAGCCAAAGCCGAAGATGCATAAAACGAAGCTCTTATTCGCTTTCACAGTCTCTTTCCTCCTCTACAAGCCCAGCGCAGAGCAGCCCCTGACGCAAACAGCGCTCGTATCTCTTGATAGTTTCTTTCCCTATAGAAAGGACGCATGAATCGTTGCTTTTGTTCCTTATTAAAGTCTGGGAAATCGAAAGAATTTTTAGATTCGGGGGGCGTGGTTCACTGTGGACTTTTGAACAGACTGGCTGTTGGAAAATGATCAAACCCCCGCATTCATTGAAGAATGAGCGGCCGTGAACTAAGGAAATAGGGGGCTTGACTTTGTTGAAGGCGAATGGCCTCGGTCTTGCTTAAGCAATGACCTCAAGACCATAACGTCGATAGAAGAGAGATCGAACGATGAGATTGAGAAGCTGCCCTGACTGTGAGAACCAAGTTTCAAAGCGCGCCAAAACATGCCCGAGCTGTGGCTGCCCGCTTCAAACCGATGGAGTGAACCCAGGTCTCTTCGCCCTCGAAGTCATCACGGGTCCTCTGGGTTGTCTGCCCATTTTATCCCTGGCCCTTTGCGCCTCCTTACCTTTCCTCTTCTCCGGCTGAATCAGCGGATAGAGGGGGCCTTCTCGTGAACGAGGATCGGTATAGAGAGGTCTTGGCGCAGGTAGAGGCAGCTGCCGTCCGCCGTGCAAATCTGGTAGCAAACGTAACCTTTCAACGTCACAGAGCCTCGCAGCGCCTTGTCGACGGACAGCTCTAGTTCGAGGACCCGCTTTTCCGACGAGCTTGTCTTCTTATCGTTTTTCGCCGAGAAGCTCCCGTCGATCAGGGCGATGCCCTTGGGCCAATCGAGGTGCAGTTGAACGTCCCCGGCCTCGTTGTTCCAAGTAATCTTTGTCTTTGGCCGGAAGCTCAGGCGAACCCGAATTCTCTCTCCAGGTCTCACTGGCTTGGGAGTGACCATGACGTCGACTTGGATTTTTTGATCTTTGTCTCGATGAATCTGTCCCTTGGGGTCAGGATCGGGCATCGTCTTATTCGTGGTCTCTTTGAGTCCCTTCCCCATGATCTCTGTTCCCCGAGCTTCGATAGATAAAGGCAAGGGTGTTTCTCCGCGCTTGCGAATCTCGCTCCGGGCTTTTTCAATCCACGCATAAAAATTGTAAGGCTTATTGAGTTGAGGGCCGTACTGTTGAATTCGGCGACGCCAAATATACTGGTTTGGATTGAGCGATAGGGCTCGGGTCCACGACTCAATAGCCCCCTGGTCATCCCCTGTTTTCTTAAAGCGGCTCTCATAGCGACGCCTCAGGGCAACCCCCAAACGGAACTGGGCGAGGCTGTCTTTGGGATCCGTTTTCAGAGCTTCCTGATAGGACGACACGGCTAAACTGAGGTCTTTGTCGGAGCCATAGAGAAAGTAGGCGTCCGCCAAATCCCGAGGCTTCTTGCGAGCTTTGAGCGCAGCCATATCTGGCTTTTTTGACAGGGTCAAGGACGATTTGCTGGCCTTATAGGTCGTGGCTAAGAAGGTCTTTAACTGTGACTGTTTCATGCGAGAGTAGCGAACAATGCCCGACTCATCCAATCCCATAACAATGGGAATCGCGTGAAAACCTAAGAGGTTCAATGAGTCAACCATCATTGGAAAGGAGTACTGCTTCCATTGTTTATAGAGGCGAGTTCTCTCAGGATGCTGTTCCTGCACGATGCCAACAACGTGAATCTGCTTCTTATCAAGCAGCGGCTTAAGCGTCCGATACCACACGGGTATGATTCGTCGGCACCCCGCTCACCACGACGCGAAATGAATGAGGATGACCTTCTTGCCCCGAAAGCGTGCGAGGGAGCTTTCTCCCCCTTCAATAAGCGGGAGTGTCCTATCAGGGAAGCGATCCCCTACGGCCTTTGAGATTTTCAATTCATCAGCTCCCGCCGGGCTTGCAGCAGTCAATGTCGCCATAAGCAGAGCGCTCAATGACAGGTTTCTCATGACTTTCATGGCATTTCCTCATTTCCTCTTGCCCAATCATAGAATAGTCCTGCTAAAACTGCACGCTGTCCAAAAAACATGAGTACAAAAAAACAGCGCAGTGTTCGTATCAATGAACACTACGCCGTTTTATTGCTATCGATTTGGCGAGGTTTTAGATGAAGTCTAAAGAGCAGTGATAGTCGAAGAAGGCTTCTTTATTCTTTTTGCTTTCACCGGCGTAAGCTCTCATGAGAACTTGATACCCGGCAATTAAAAAGCGGCTGGCGCCTGTCACTTTGGGGTGACTGCGTAACTGTCGTAGTCCGCCATAACGGAAGCTCTTTCCGCCTTTTTCCCATTCTTTGAAAAAGTCAATTTGCGCGGTCATCGCTGAGATTAAGCTCTCTTGGTATTTCGCAAGCTTTTTAGGTGGAGTGAGGGTTTTTAGGTAGTCGAGAAGCTTCTGATAATCGTTGCGTAGCTTTCCAGCTTTCTTAGGAGCTTTCTTCGCGTAGTCGTGCATTGTTACAACGCGGCAACGCACAGCTTCGTCGACGATCTTAAAGGCTTTCTCAAGATAGGCCTTATCGTCGCCCTTAACCGTTGATCCCTTAAATGTGAACTTGGTTCGGCGGTGTGGAATCATTTTGTAAGCCTTCTCAACGCTTACTTTATGGCGGATCTTGGGCATTTTTTTATCCCCCGCCTCGACTCCCTGAAAACACGCCAGAACAAGAACGATGGAACATACGGAACGAATGGTCATAAATAACTCCCTGGTTAAAGTGTTGTCGCATCCGACTCTAGCAAATTAGGCAAGAAAGTCTATGAGATCAATGACATCATAGATTTTCCCTTCCAAGTGAAGAAATCAGACTTGCTCATGCTCTAGACGACGCCTGCGCTCTTCCTGCGCTAAAAATTATTATTTTCATAGGAAGGCACTGTGCCAAGCGAATTCTTTGAAGCGAGTGGCCAACAGCAAGGTCCAGATAGAGAGCTGAGTTCACTAAACATGAAAGCGCAGGCCCAGGAAAGTGACGAAGTAAATCGCGTGCTCCGGATCGACGAGGGCGCCAGCGACATCCTCGGAGGACCCAATCTTCCAGTTGTCGATATCCGAGCCTCTAAAATCGACGCGTGCTAACTTTGTATTTAGAAAGGACACGTCGTGGAGCTGGCAATTCTTAAAGGTGACGTTTGCCATCCTTGCCTCGGAAAAGCTGGCCTCTGTTAAATCGCAATTGACGAAGCTGACCCGGGTCATTCGACTAAAATCGAAGGACGTATTTTGCAATTGGCAATTGATAAATTGAACGTCCGTGAGCTGGGCTTCAAAGCTTTGAAAACCGAGCAAACGCGAATCGTGAAACTCGACCCTCGTGCAGCTGGGTTTTAGCCAGGTCGCGTTCGCGAGATCACACTTCAAAAAGACGGCGTCGTTGAAGCTGACGTCCTCCCATTCGCTGTCTAAGAGCTTGTTGCTTTGGAAAATAGTTGAGTTGAAGCTCATGCGGCAGGCGCGATGGTCCTCTAGATCTCTGCGGGAGATCTTTGTCTTTGAGTACATTTCTTCAGAGACGAACTCGTCGTTCTCTTCTTCTGAAAAGTCAACGCTCGGGCTGACTTTGGACGCTTTTGCTTGAGGTAAGCGCTTTGACATTCATGAGCCTTCGGGCGGCATCGAAACCGCAAAAAGTGGGGCTGGCTCTTGCGACCAGGCTGGTAATGAATCACCATTCTATAGTGCCTCCCCGACTTCTATAAGGAAAGACCTCACAAAGTGACCGAATCGCCACCGATCATCGGCAAGGACCGATTTGAAATCGGCCAGCTTCTCGGAGCCGGCGCTTTTGGTGAAGTTTTTCGAGCCTTCGATCGGGAGCAAGACCTCCATGTCGCCTTAAAGGTACTCCGCAATGTCAACCCCAGAGCCCTCTCACTCTTCAAGCAAGAGTTTCGATCCTTGGCCAAAGTGGTTCACCCCAACCTGATCCAGTTTTACGAACTCTTCGCGGAGGAGAATCAATGGTTCTTCACAATGGAGTTGCTCGAAGGAATTGATCTACTCGAATACATTCGAGGCGCCCCAGAGCAAGATCTTGAGGGCGCTCAGGCAGCTCAATCGACCATTCAGCAGTCGGTCTCCCAATTCCTCCATTCGAAGGACGTTCAAACCAGTCTCGATCCGGAAATGCCCACGATTATTGAGCCAAAGGGAGCCCCGATCGACCCGGCGAAGACCGCGATGACCGAGGATTGGCAGTACCAAGGGGTTGTCCTTCCGGATACCGATTCAAGCCCCGACCTATGCGTCCCCGAAGCGCTCACGCCGCGCCTCCTCGACAGTCCTGAAGCTTATGAGCGCCTCAAGCAGTGCTTTGGTCAGCTCGCCGTGGGAGTGACCGCGCTCCATGAAGCCCAGAAGCTGCATCGCGATCTCAAGCCTTCCAATACTCTCGTGGTCGATGAGGGGCGGGTGGTTTTACTCGACTTTGGCCTGGTGAAAGACCTCGATTCAGATTTGGAAGGAGATGAGAGCGAGACAGAGATTGTCGGCACGCCCCGTTACATGTCCCCAGAGCAGGCCAAAGACCAGGATGTCGGGGAAGCGAGTGATTGGTACAGCGTCGGCGTGATGCTCTACGAGGCCCTCGTCGGTCTGGCGCCGTTCCGTGGCTCGGCCAAGTCGATTCTCAGGAATAAGCTTCGCAAAGATCCGCCCGCCCCAATTGAATTGGATGCGCGTATTCCCAAGCTCTACAATGACCTTTGTATGGGATTGCTGCATCGCGATCCAAAAGAGCGTTTTCAAGGGAAAGAGGTGCTTACTGCGCTCGGCTTCGAGACCAGCGAAACCTTGTCGGGGGCGCCAGAATTCGAAGCAAGAAGCTCTGGCGCGACCCTCGTTGGCCGCGAAGAACACCTCGCATTTCTCCACCAGAGCTTTGAGAAGACCCGGTTGGGGCGCAGCGTAGGCGTCTATGTCCATGGTCATTCAGGAATGGGGAAGAGCTATCTCGTTCAGCATTTCCTCACCGAGGTCGCCGAGAAACACAACGCCCTCGTGCTTGGTGGGAGCTGTTATCAACGAGAGTCTATCCCCTACAAAGGCTGGGATGATGGAATGACGGCGATTGCCGGAATCTTGAGTCGCTTGCCCTACAAAGAAAGCCTGGATTACGTCCCCGAGGATATTGGCGCGGTTGTTCAATTGTTTCCTGTCTTCCGGCAAGTCGAGGCCATCGCCGAGCTAGTGGCGACTCCGCTTAAAATTAAAGATCCCAAGGAGATTCGTCGCAGGGCCTACCGAGGAGTGAAAGAACTGCTGTTTCGATTCTCGAAAAAACACGCCGTTGTCTGGGCCGTCGAAGACCTTCAATGGGGCGACTTTGATAGCGCGAGCCTCTTCGGGGAGGTCCTTAAGGCTTCAAGTCATATAGCAATGCTCTACCTGGGGACTTATCGCACGGACGAAGTGAAGAATAATCCAACCCTGAAGCAGGCTCTCAAAGCGCTGCCATTTCCCGAATTAGAAGTGGGAGGATTAGAAGAGGAGGACGTCGGGGTTTTCGCGCAGGAATTGATGGGCGATCAATTTGATCCGTCATTAGATATTGGAGAATTAACGCGAGAGTCCGGGGGCAGCCCCTATTTTATCTCAGAGCTCTTGCGTTATGCGTTGAACGCGAGCCAGAGTCATATTTCTCGGCGCCTTGAGCGGGTTCAATTGGACGATATGATCCGTGATCGCGTCGCTCAATTGCTGCCTCAAGCCCGGGAGTTCCTTGAGGTCCTCGCAGTCGCCGGGCGGCCCTTGATCTTACGTAGCGTCGAAAGCTGTCTTGGAAAAGAGACCATTGAAGCCCGCACCCTGGCTCTATTGAAGAAGGAGAATTTTGTCCTTGTCTCCAATGCTTCCGGGGGTACTTGGGTTGAGTGTTTCCATGATCGAATTCGCGAGAGTGTCTTTCACGGCTTAAGCTCAGAGCTGCGAATGGATTATCACAAGCGCTTGGCGCAAGTCTTATCAAGCGAAGACGACATGGACGCAGGAAGCGTCGCCTTCCACTTCAAAGAATCTGGAGACATTGAAAAGGCGACCGCCTACGCCTTGAAAGCCGCCAATCACGCTTATGAGACTCTGGCCTTCGCCAAGGCTGTGCAGCTCTACATTGTGGCCCTTCAAACAGGAATCTTGTCTGGGGAGGACGAGCGCGGCTCGCGAATTAAGCTCGGCGAGGCGTTGACGAACCTCGGGCAGGGTCGGCAGGCGGCGGTGGAGTTCTTGGCAGCCGCAGAACTATCGACGCCCTCTCAGGCTCTAGACCTGCAACAACGGGCCGCTCATCAATTCTTCACGACGGGTTATTTAGAAGATGGTGTCACGACCATGCGGGGGGTTCTGGCGAAGGTTGGAATGACCCTGCCCGACTATAGCTCCGCCGATTTTCTTCCGATGATTGGGCGCGATCTTAAGCTCCGTTGGCGAGGCTTTCAATTCAAGGAAATCACTGAGGACCAAGCGGAGCGGGAGGCATTGATTCGCATTGATTCCTGCTGGTCTGTGGTCGCAGCGCTCGCGACCGTTGACGTGGTCGCCAGTATGGACTTTTGCATGCGCATGGTGCTCTTTGCCCTCGAAGTAGGGGAGCCCTATCGTATTGCGCGGGCCTTTGCCGCTCAAGCATACATGGATGTCAATGTGGGGCGTTTTCGCCGCCGGGCGCAATTGCGGCGAGGTCACAAATTCCTTGGGAAAGCAACGGCCATTGCCGAGCGTCTCAATCAGCCTTATCTACTCGGCTTTGTATCAAAGGGGCCTGTGCCTATTCTGAAGGTCATTTTCGCAGAGGCGCGGAGCTGAGCGAGGACGCCGTGGACATCTTTCGCAATCGTTGCTTAGGAGTGTCTTGGGAATCCGATAGCGCATGCTGCTTTCTCCTTTGGAACTTAAGGAATCTGGGTGAAGCCCGACGTTTCTGTGAGATTCTTCCAGAGCGTGTTGAGACTGCGACACAACGCAAAGATCTATACGCTCTCCTGTGTTCCGGCGGCATTAATTTGAATTGGTATCTCATGTTCAAAGACGCCGGTGAAGAGGCGCTCAAGGAAGTGAGTGAGAACCTCAGG
>JARGOJ010000934.1 GCA_029210225.1 Planctomycetota bacterium | reverse complement strand
GTGATTCCGAGGAAAATGGCAAGCAAAGCAAGGATGCTTAAGGCTGGCGCGAGTTCTTTTAGCTGCGATTCATTCGCGGCGGTATCTTGTTCCATGATCCTCTAACTCCAGACAGTAGGGGCGATCAGAAAAGGAGATCATATCGAAGCAGATCTTGTCGAGTCTCACCTCTTATGTATCAATGTGTCTGTCCGTTTCCGGCTTCCCTCTGGACTAAAGAAACAAGGGCTCCCATGCCTCCTTGTGTTGAGACTCATGAATAATAAAGTACACAAACGTCGACTCATACTCGACACGCGGGCTCAAATCGAAAAGAGCCAGCAGACCTTCCTCTTCGATCGCCGCGTCGAAATCATTTCCAAAAGGCGACTCCGAAAGGTCGACATCCTTCTCCTCGAAGAGCTCCCTGATCTCAGCGGAAAAAAAGTGTTGTGCGGATACGGCTCCAAAGGAATCGTTGCCCTCGCCATTCAAGCCGCCTATCCAGATGCTGATGTTCACTCGATGGAATTTGATGCGCCGACGGTCATGACCATTGAAGAGTGGAAAATAGACAACGAGATGGAGCAGCCCGAGGTGCAGCTCGTCGCAGAGCTTGGTGATATGGGAAAAGACTTCGATGTTGTTCTGATGCCCTGCCCACAAAACACCTCGCGCACTCTTCTCGCTGAGTTCTTCGAGCAAGCGCGACATGCTTTGAAGCTGAAGGGTCAACTCTACGCTGCGACCGAAGCTCATAAAGACGACTGGTTACGACAACTCATTAAGAAAGAATTTGGCGTTCAGGGCACTCGCCTTACGATGAAGCGGCGCCATGGATTTGTCTGGAAAGCCGTCAAAAAGAAAGCAGGCAACAAGTCGCCGGCAAACAGACAGCGCCAACACAACTTCAATGTCCCTGAACGAGAGACTTTGAGCTTCCACACACGACCAGGCCTCGCCTCTCACGACAATGTTTCTGAGGAGACGGTGGCGCTTATGGATACTTTGGCGCCGAGCTTGGGGGAACGCGAAGGTATTTTAAACATCGGATGTGGAGCAGGATTGTTGGGCTTGTTTCTGTCGGCGGTCGCGCCAGAGGCGTCGGTGATGCTGATTGATGAATCGGCCCGGGCGGTGGAGCTTTGCGAACGCAATCGGATTAACAACAGTATTGAAAATGCCCATGTGTTGCTGGATACACCAGAGATTCAAGGCATGTACGAAGAGTCTTCCAGCTTGGTGATTGTTCAAAATATTGATTCGGACCGCGCCTTTGGCGAGCGGGCCTTGTCCAAGGCGCTGAGCGCGGTGACCCCCGGGGGCCGGCTCTGCTTCGCGACTCGGGAAGCTCCGATATGGGGCGCGCTTTTGAAGGACGATTGGCAAGATATCGAAACGGAGCGCTGTCGAAAACTCATCGTTTTTCACGCCCGAAAAAAACCTTCATGTGAATAAAGACCTGGTCTCAACCGGTTATTTGTCGCGGACCTAAGCGGTGAAAGTTGGCGCAAATGTAGGAGAGCGTTCATAGTGAATGCATGAAACCAAAGAAAGCCAAACATTCTGTCTCGCTTCTTTTGCTGCTTTCGCTCACAACTTTGACTAGCGCTTGCTGTGTCTCTGTACCCAAATGGGATGCCCCGACAACGCTCGAAACAGATCGATTTCGAGTGGTCTCCGACGACACTAAGACCATGAGCCATGAGGTTCTCCAAGAAGCGACTAAGTTTCTAAATGGAGTCGAATCGTGGCTTGAAAAGGACGATAAACAGCTCGTTCAAATATATCTCTTTAAGAGCTACAAAGACTTTCAAAAAACCATGAAGGCGAAGGGTGAAGGAATCACATACTACGGCTGCTGTCAGCCTGTCGTCGCGATTCCCCACTGGCCCATGGAGTTTGAGGACAAACCCGATCACTTCGTCACTTCGGTCTTGGAAACCGTCGGCTCTGATTGGCGCTTTCGATTGCGACACGAGCTTATCCACGTCGTCTTCCGCGACGCAACCGGACTTCAGCGTGACTGGCTATGGGAGGGAGTCGCCGACTACTTCGCTCATGGCGGTCACCTTGGCGACGGCATGAAAGCCCAACGCTTCCTCAGTCTGAAGAAAGCGATGAGTGACGAGAAGCTTCATTCATTCAATGAACTGCGACAATTGAGAATCAATGCGAGCCGAGATGAAGCCGATTTGCTCTACGCTGAAGCTTGGAGTGTGATTTATACGCTTATGAATCTCTGTGGCATTGAAGTGCGAGAAAAGATGGGGCTTTGGCTACGAGATGGAGCCCCTGGAACCCTTGAAGATGCTCTCAAAGGGACGGGGTGGACGGTCGCGAAAGTTGACGCTCTGCGCTACGGATTTATTGTCAATTTCCGCTGTTTGATAGAAGCGGGCGAAATGGCAAGGTCGAATGTCGCCTATGAATCCGGCCTTCGAGACGGAGATTGTATCCTGCAATTGGAGGGCTTTCCCATTCAACGAATCAGTGATAGGAAAGACCTTGGAATGTATCTGTCCTATCTCTTCCACCCCCCAAGCTCCTTGGAGCGCTACGGCTACGCTCGCTGCCTTATCCAGCGCAATCAGCGACTCCTCGTCTTGACTCTCCCCACCGAGGTCTTGAAGACCATTCCATGGCGTCTGACAGCGCGACTTGAACGCAAGTTTCCCCAACGTCGCCAGCACCGGGCGCCCATCCGTTTGGTCTCAATGAAGGGTGGCTAGCGCTCACTCTTACTCATCCAAGAACTCAGCCAATCAAAAACGATGCAGCCCTCGCTTCACTTGCTCTCCTTAAAGACCCATTTCCCTTCGGCAAAATCGAAGAGCAGCTCTTCGTTGATAGAGCGCTTAGGCTTGTAAATGAGGAAGGTTGCGTCGACACGTCCGCTCGCATGGACTTTAAACTTGTAGGAGTTAAAAGGGTCCAGCCAGGTCTCCCGCCCCTTACAGGCGCTGCTGGCGGCCTCTTCGATGAGGCTCTGGTCGAGGTTCATGTCCTTCGCGAGCTTTGCCAACACGCTCTCCTTAGAGTCCTCAGCGGCAGGATTCAAGGTGACGATGATCGCTTCCATGAAGAGGTCTTCGTTGATGCCTTTGAGGCGGGCGACGATGCCCTTGCGATATTTGGCAGACTTATAGGTCCAGAAGAGACGCTTAAATGAGCGCGTTTCCAGACCAAAGCGGCAAAATGACTTCTTACAAACCTGTGTCCCAGCGCCGGCATCATTTCGGGGCTCTGTGCCCCCGCGAGGCCTCTTGCCCCCTGGGTTGCAGCTTCGGCAAGGTTTCGAAGCGGCCCAGTCGATACGGCGGGTGCTAGAGCCATAGCTACGGAGTTTCCACGCTCGGCCTTTACACTTCTTACAGGGGATTACTATTTTGCCCTCACATTGAGAGCAGCGCATTGATTTTCGAGCGGCCATCACGACGCGAGCGACTTTTTCCAAAGATCGTTTATCGCCTTTTGCGGCCGCTTTCTTCAGGGTCGCCGATTGGCCTCCGAAGATCTCTTTTTGAATACGAAGCGAGGCTTTATTTGCGCTGATGGCAGTCTGGGTGTCGGAGAAGCGGTCAGCGATCTGGAAGTAGCGGGCCATGATTTCGAAGCGGCGGTCATCTTTTGAACTTTCCCGAAGTGAGCTTTCGTAGTCTTTGGCGCGTTTGAAAGCATCCTTTGCCCGGCCCTCACGGCGCTTTTGCTTGGCGGCCTTTGAACTCGATCCTCCCTCTTGAATCGCCTTCTTCTCGACTTTCTTCTCTTCTTCAACGATCTTCTTTTCGAACTTCTCTTTTCGCTCAGTCGAGATCGGCGCCATCTTGTGACACCAGAATAGAAGCGCGGCGGCGTCCTGGAGCACTTCAATCATGGACTCG
>JARGOJ010000933.1 GCA_029210225.1 Planctomycetota bacterium | reverse complement strand
GTCGTTGTGTAGACATCAAAGAGGCTTTCGACATCGACGCTTCCATCACCATCTAGATCGATGGTCTCGGAATCGGCTGGATCATTCAGCGCAAAGAGCATCGTCGCGGTGCCGTTGTTATTGATTCGAAAGCTCTGACCAAACGGATTGAGGATCCCATCCCGCTCATCGTCGAACGCGATAAGAAAAGGTTCGGTGTAGCTCCCGTCGGCCTGCCTCTTAAAGCCATAAAAGAGAGTGGTCGGAGCGAGATTGGGTGCTTGATCAACCCCGATATTGTAGGAGGCGGCGCTGTGTAAGTGCTTGCCGTTGGCGATGCGGTCGGTGAAAAAACCAGGTCGCTCGGGCCCCGCAATCGGGCCGAGGACATCGTCGATCCAAGGGTGAGTGCATCTTGTCGGACTCAGACGATCTCCTCCACAACCCCCTGACGCCCTCGGTGCTTGGAATAGAAAGAAGCCGCTGAAATAGAGCGCGCCATACTGGACAAAGAGGTATTCGCCGTCTTTTGTGATGGTCACACCATCTTCGTAGCCCTCAGTATTTACTAAGCCCCGGACCGACATAGGCTGCCCATAGTCTGGATGAACCTCGGAGAGGACGAGCGGCATACGGGTCACAGTGGTCCCGGAAAAGCTGACCGTGACGGGATGCTCTCCAGTCTGAGTCGGAGTCACCGTGAATTGGTATATCCCCGGGTTCGGTTCGGTGATCGGGCCAAGGCTGCCTTGCCCTAGTGTGACTTGTAGGGCGCTCGCTTGCCCGGAAACCGGAACACCACCTCGCAGGACTTCGGCGCGAACAATGAAGGGACTCGGGCTGCTCGTCTTAACTCGGGTAAAGCTCAGTGAAGCCGTCGTCGTCGGTGTGGGCTGACCGCCTCCACCTCCACTCCCTCCTACACCACAGGCGGCGAGAAGAATTGTTAGAAGCAGTGTTGAGGTTTTCGTGTTGGTCATCGAATGGGTTCCCTTCGATTGAGAGGCTCGCGATGATTGGCTGGGCCGAATGATCGCGAACCTTTGTAACAAAAGGAAGCTTGCTTCATGAATGTTTGAGAGTGGGTGGTACGCAAGGGTCTGATTGAGCTTTCTTAGGCAGGCTTCCCTTGTCAGAAGGCCTCGAGCATGATCAATGCTCTTCCATAATGAACAGCGGTTGTTGCTTTCATGCCTTTGTAGGAGCGCTAGATCGAAAAGTCTGAGTTCATAATTTTTGCCAAGCGCGCCGAGCTTTCATCGTCGCAGAAATCGTCTCCGGAGCGATGGCGGACGACTTCTCCATCAACCAAGAAAATGACATCTTCGGCGACGTTCGTGGCGAGGTCTGCGATTCGCTCTAGATAGCGAGAGGCGGAGAGGGCATTGACGGCGCGACGAATCGTGCTGGTATCTTTCGCCATGAGATCTTCAAAAATCCGGAACATGTTCCGGTGAGAGTCATCAATCTCACTATCAGAGATGAGGACGTCTTTGGCCATTCTGACGTCTTGATTGACGAGGGAGTCAAGGCTCCAACGAACCCTCAATCGGACCTTCGCGGCCATTTGGAAGAACTCATCGGGAATGTCGATAGGGTCGTGGCTCCCGAGATAACGAGCCCGCTGGGCGATATTGACGGCGAGGTCGCCCATCCTCTCGAGGTCGTTATTCACCTTCATGACCGCGATGATAAATCGTAAATCGGCAGCCACCGGTTGGTGTAGGGCCAGGATCTTCAAACACTCTTCCTCGATCTCAACTTCCAGAGCATCTATGCGATCGTCTCCAGCTAAGACCTCAGCCGCGACCTCGGGGAGGCGGTGAACGAGGGAAGTAATGGATCGGTCGATGGCTTGTTCAACAACCGCGCCCGCCGTGAGGATTTCCTTCTTCAAGGAGTCCAAGGCTCTCGTGAGATGTTTCATAGGTAAATTCTTTCGTAGTCTCGAATTCAATTTTTGAACGATCAATCGACGGTGCAGAATCAACCAAAACGACCTGTGACGTAATCTTCTGTTTGCTGCTCTTTTGGTCTCGTGAAGAGCTGCTGAGTTTCGCCAAACTCAATGAGTTCACCATTGACGAAGAAAGCTGTCTCATCCGAAATGCGGGCGGCTTGTTGCATGTTGTGAGTGACGATCACAATGGTGTATTTCTCTCTGAGTTCAAAGAGCAGGTCTTCAATTCTTGCACTGCTCACTGGGTCGAGCGCGGAGCAGGGCTCATCCATGAGGATGACCTCGGGGTCCATCGCGAGAGCGCGAGCAATACAGAGGCGTTGTTGTTGACCTCCAGAGAGGCTGAACGCTGAGTCGTGGAGTCGGTCTTTCACTTCGTCCCAGATCGCCGCTTGTTTCAAACTCGTCTCCACAAGCTCATTGATATCTCCTCTAAAACCATTGATCTTCGGTCCCCAGGCAACGTTCTTGAATATGCTCTTGGGAAAGGGATTGGGTTTTTGAAAGACCATACCAATGTGGCGTCGTAGCTCAACGGCATCGACCCCTGGGTCCATAATGTTCGTGTTCCTAAAGAGCAGCTGCCCGGTGACACGAACTCCGTCAATGAAGTCATTCATACGATTGAATGAGCGCAGTAAAGTGCTCTTGCCACAGCCGGACGGGCCAATAATGGCTGTGATGCAGCGCTCGGCAACTTTCAATTGGACATTCTTAATGGCCTGTTTCTCGCCATAATAAATGGACACGTCTCGGGCTTCGAGAATGGTTGGCGCTTTTGTTTTCGCGGCCGGGGTCTTCTCGCTTGTCAAATTTTTGCCCGCGACGATGGGAGGCGCTTTGTCAGTGTTGACAATACCATTCTGATCTTTTGGTTTGCTTTCAAGGTTAATCATGACGTTTTCGCCTCCGATTTCCAGCGAATGATAATCGCTGTTGCGTTCATAAGAAGAAGCACGGCCAGAAGAACAATGATTCCCGAGGCGGCCAATTCGCGGAATTCTAGTCGCGAGTCACCAGCCCAGTGATAGATTTGGATAGGGAGGGCGCTGTATTCATCCATAGCGTTACTTGGAGTGAAATTCAGAGAGGTCGCGGCTCCGACAACAAGCAGGGGCGCCGATTCTCCAATGGCCCTGGAGAGAGAGAGAATGATGCCGGTCAGTATTCCCGGCACTGCTGCCGGGAGCACGTGGTATCGGACGACTTGCCAGCGCGTCGCGCCCAGGCCAAACGCGGCTTGGCGGAGTGAGCTTGGTACGGCTTTAAGAGCTTCCCGGGCAGCTGTAATAATGACTGGAAGAATGAGCAAGCTCATAGTGAGACTTCCAGTCAGCAGGCTCTGTCCAAAGTTGAAGAAATACTTGAATACGGCGACTCCGAGGAGGCCGTAGACAATGGATGGAACTCCAGCGAGGTTTGAAATATTGATCTCAATTAAGGTGCTGAGGCGACCTTTTTTTGAGTATTCTTCGAGGTAGACGGCGGCGGCGACTCCCACAGGAATCGCAAAGGCGGCGGTCATAGCAATGAGCCAGATGGTCCCAGTCAAGGCGTGGTAAATGCCCGCTTTCGCGGCTTTTGACGACGAGAACCTCGTCAAGAAATCCCAACTGATCCGACTGCCTCCCTGCCAAATGATTTGGGCCAGGAGGATGACGAGGAGGACGATGCCGAGCCAGGTGAGGGCTCCGCAGAAGAGGCGGAAAAGATTGGATAACAAGTGTCGTCGGGCCATGTTGCTCGACGCATTTTCTCTCCAGCTCATTCGTATTCCTCCCGGAAGCGAGCCAATATTCGATTGGCGGTCACATTCATGATGAGGGTCATGGAAAAGAGTAAGACGCCGACGGCGAACAGAGATTGATAATTGGTGGTGCCGTGTTCAATGTCGCCGGTGACTAAATCGACGATTCTGGCGGTC
>JARGOJ010000932.1 GCA_029210225.1 Planctomycetota bacterium | reverse complement strand
GTATTCTTCGACTCCGCTGTCACTATGTACACTTCGAGGAATTTCTCAAACACGATAAAGACCTACCAATCACCACCTGAATTTTTGTTTTCTAGGAAACACCCACTATCACTCTCACCATTTTGCGCAAAAAATCATTGCCAGATAGGTCGCCATGACGATCATGAGAGCTAAGCGCGACGTATTCTCGAAGCTTCAACCGCCTTCGAGATCTCTAAATCGGAATGAATCACCATGGCGAAAAGGCCGGACTATCACTGCAACCACTGCCACCATACCTGGCTGCCACAAAGAAGATATCCCCCAAGGTGCCCCAAGTGCTCGTCCAATGATATCAAAGAGAATCGGACCAGCTGGCTCGGCCTACTCTGGGTCGCATGCCTCGCTGTGGGAGCCTTCTACTATCTATCTATTCAGGAGCAAGATAAGGTCACAAGCCCCAAGAAGGACCCTCAAAAAATAGCCTTCTCCGAGCTCACTCCCCCAAAACCCCCAGGTCCAGAAATCGATCCCAATATTGATCTCACCTTGAAGAAGCTTCCTCAGGACCAAAAAAAAGCGCAGCCACAACTCATAAAGATTTCAGCGAGCATCGAGAACGCCCCGGGCTTAGCCCAAAAACGCTACCAAGAGGCAGGCGCCCTTTACAAAGAATACCGCTTCGAAGAGTCGCCCCTCGCGCTGATAAAAATCCAAGACGCCCTCATTAACATTGCTGAAGCCAAACAGCTCATCGCCGAGCTCGGCGCCCTGGACAAATTTGGCGACACCACCCTCACCCGACTTCTCAAAGAATTGGCCATAAGCTGCCACCGGCGCATTTATGAACTAGAGCAGTTAGGCATCAAGTGGCCAAAAGGCCGGAAGAAGAATATTGAGGTTGAAATTGTAGAGGAAGACGTCCCCGTCGTCTTAAAACCTGTGGTTATCAATAAATCTGGCTACGGAGGCAAGGACGCCTTCTACGCAAAGTTTAAAATTGAAAACAACGGGCCAAAAACCACCATGCGAAACATTGTCGTGATTTTCGTCGACTCAATAGGACTAGAGATTGGCAAGCAAGCCATCGCCACAAACATGGACATTGAAAACACCGAGACAAAGAAATTCTCGGCGAAATACCTAGGAAAGAACGCCGATCAGATCAAGACCTTCAAAGTTCAATTCCAGTAGTCCAATAAGATCCCAATTCAACTGAATGCAGTCACGGTTTTTCTCGGATCTCAAAGACCATGCCCGCTCGCCGTAGTCGTTCTAAAAGCACAGTCCCCATAGCCGTCGAAGGAGTCAGAACTCCCGCGATCTTTGGAAGATTCTCTTGATCGAAAGCCAAACACAAAGCCGACTCGGAGAGCATCTTCGCCGTCTCTCCGTAGCCTGGGTCTTGTTTGCCCTCAACCCGCCCAAAGAGCGTCTGAGGCTGCCCATCTTTATCCTCGCCCTTGCCAATAATACGCATGACAAAGAAGCCATTCTCCCGGTCTTCTTTGCTCGGCCCCTCCCCCGGCTTGGGCAAAAACTTATGGACAAGACGATTCACTAACGGCAACTTCAAAGAAACAACGAAAGCCCCGAGGCCAAAGGTCGTCATTCCAGCCCTCAACCATCCTCGAGAACCCCGTCCCGTACTCATGGCCTCGCTATAACGAAGGTCCTTCCCATAGGGATGCCCCCGAAGCGCCAGTGATCGCCGGGCAATCCGAGTGTTGATCGCTGCCATCACAAAAGGCGCCGTCCACATCTTCAAATCGCTGTCAAAGCCAACCGACATCTGATCGGACTTATCCGGCCCTTTCGTCTCGCCAGCAGGGTTCAGGCCATAAGGATTTCCGAGGACCCGGCGCATTTCAGGGTTCTTGGCGTCCTCCAAAATCCCAATCAGACTTGCTACAGTCCCCCCACTCACTCCTCCCTTCATCTCCCCGACATAGGCCTTAATTTCATTGAGAGTCTGTCCTCGGCGAAGAGCTTCCTCCCCAAGCATGAACACTCCCATATCCGAGGGAATAGAATCAAAGCCACAGCAATGGACAATGCGAGTGCCATTCTGCTTCGCCGCCTCGTGATGAGTGTCGATCATCTGGCGAATCCAAGGAGTCTCTCCAGTGAGGTCACAATAATGAGTTTTTGTTTCCACGCAGGCGGCGACTAAATCGCTGCCGTATTTCATATAGGGGCCGACAGTCGAGCAAACAACGGTGGTCTCCCGGGCCATTTCAATCAAGGATTCCCGGTCTCCGCTATCTCCGAGAAGAATGGGGATAGAGTCGGCGCTTGCTCCGAGTCCGGTTCTTATCGTCTCAAGCTTGCTCTTATTGCGCCCAGCGAGGGCCCAGCGTAGGTCTTTGGGTCCATGATCGAATAAATACTGGGCTACCAAACGACCGGTAAATCCGCTGGCGCCCCATAAAACAATGTCAAAGCGCCGCTTAGTCGATTCCGTCATGATTATTCCCTATCCTTCGGCCAGAAAAATCTTCGACCCGAGAAAAACACTCTAACTCATCAATGAGGTTCTCGCTGAAGTTCCACATTTGGCGAGGCCAGAATGCCTTCTTACTGCGATAGGAATGACTGCTCTTCGGGACTTAAATCATCCCAGTCCATTTCTTCAATAGGAGGAGGATTGGGATCCGGGCAAAGGCTTAGTTCAGGATGAGATTCCTTAGCCTGAGCAAGACGGGCTGTCGTCACCCCTGTCCTACGCACAGAAAGTCTTTCAACAGTGACTCGCTTCAAGAGAAAGTCTATGATTCTATCGGTCACCAAAGTGCTCGATAGGTCTAAATTGTAGACCCTCCTGACCTTCGCAAGGTTGCTTTCAATCTCTGCATCACCACTTTCAAACAGTTGGAGTTGGAGACTATTCAAAGTCTTGGGAAAGGGGCGTCCTTCTATCGAGGGAGCGCTGATCATTATCGAATCTAAGCCGGCAGGGAATAGGCCGTTCAACTGAAGGGCATTTGAGGAATTGAGGCTTATACCTTGAAGTGAACCCAATCGCCCTCCCAAACGCTTAAAGCCCCAGTCACCTGTTGGAATTTGCCCGATAGAGAGTGATGTCAGAGTGGGACTTGGAAAGAAGTAGCCTCCATCAAAATGAGGGCTGTTTTCAAGATCTAGAGACAGGCTCCTCAAATTGGGCAAGCTTGATAAAACTGAGAGTTCCGAGCCCCTCAACGCCATTTTTTCGATCGACAAGTGATTGATGTTTTTAAAAGCGGAGAGTCTTTCGAGATCAGTCCCAGTGAGTTCTGAACCTGCCAAACGAAGACGATCGACTCTCTCACTGTGTTTTTCGAGAGCCTTCAATTCTTCGAGGTCATCGCACCGGGATTGATGATAGACACTGAATTTCTGGCGGTCTGGAGGGAATCCAGCAGATGCCGGCATGCGAATAGTGTGGACGTGAAAGGGAGGGTATCCCTCCTGGAGATGATATAGCTGATCGTAATTTTTGTTGAAGCGTCCACAGCAGCACAGCTCTATGAGAGTCGTTTCTTTTTTTATACCGGCAACACAAATATCAACCCATTCTGGAACATACTCATCTCGCCAAAGCGTTGTCATGACTTGTTCTTCGTCACAGAAATAGACTAAGTCCCGCATTTCTCTGGAGCTATCCTCCGGAAAGAGCTTCACAACTGCGGGATTGGCCCAACCGTCATAGGAACAATTGAGAAGGACTTCAAATCGAGTTCTCTTCGGCAACTTTTCAAAGATGAAGCTCTGCGCGAGAGCCTTGTTTCGAGAGACCGCGAGGCGAAAGTGTTGTCTGAAGAGGTCGAATTCCACAAGCTTCGGTTTGCCTTTCAAATCTCAAAAATCAGAACGGACTCTCATTCTAAATGACGTGATACAGAAT
>JARGOJ010000931.1 GCA_029210225.1 Planctomycetota bacterium | reverse complement strand
GTCTACAGCAATAACCACAAGAACTTCGCTCCCAAGGGCAACATCGTCGCGAGCGTCCCAGTCGGCACCGGCATTATGATCATGGCCAACGATCAAATTGAAATATTTGAGAATAAGATCCGCGATCACGGCAACACAAACATGGCTATTGTCAGCTATTACGCCGTCGGAAAACCCTTCAAAGATCCTAAATACGATCCCTTCCCCGAAGGCGTCTATATTCATGACAATGTCTTTGAAGGCGGCGGAAACAAGCCCAATGGTTTGTTAGGGGCCACCTTGTCGCAAATGTTCAAGAAGCTCCCAGACATCATTTGGGATGGGATGATCAACCCTGGGACACTCAAAGACGGCAAGCGCGCCAAAGAGCTTGGACTTTATCTGAAGAACAATGGAGCGGCGACCTTCGCCAACATTAACTTGGCTCAATTGCAAAAGGGACAAATCAACGTCGACACCAAGCTGAAAAATTACGAAGGAGAATTGAAAGCGCTCCCGGAAGTGAAGATCAAAGGCGTCAATTAAGACTGAGGAAGGGAAGAGGGGGACGATGCGAATTCAATACTTTGTCTTAGTCTTACTATTGCTGAGCGCCTGCGAATCCGAAAAGACCGTCTCAAAAACAGAGCCCCAAGTCGGCCAGAGCGAGGCTCCCTTTGAGCGTCTCTCCCAATACCGATTCTTTACTGGAGAATTGAAAGATCTCAATCCCAACAAGAGAGTCACACCCTACGACCTGAACTCCCCGTTATTCTCCGACTACACTATGACGCAGCGCTTTCTTTGGATTCCAGAGGGCACTAAAATCGCCTACAGAGATTCAGGAGCCTTTGACTTCCCCAAATCGGCAGTGCTCATTAAGAACTTCTCACAATTAAAAGATCTACGCGACCCTAAGCTCGGCGAGCGTCATATTGAGACGCGCTTGCTCATTCATAGAGAGACTGGGTGGACAGCCCTAACCTATGTTTGGAACGCCGAGCAAAGCGACGCCATCCTTGAAATCGCAGGAGAAAGCAAAGACATCGAATGGATTCACAGCGACGGCGAGACCCGTAAGAATCACTACGTCATCCCAAACGTCAACGACTGCAAGAGCTGCCACTCCCTGAATAAGAACTTTGTCCCAATTGGTCCGAAGGCGAAGCACCTCAACCGCGATTATCCTTATTCAACTGGGTCGATGAATCAGCTTCAATACTGGAGTGAGCAAGGTCTACTCGCCGGCTTGCCTTCAATGAACACCACTCCAAAGCTGGCTCCGTGGGACGACAAAACCGTCAATATTAACGCACGCGCTCGGGCCTACCTCGATATCAATTGCGCCCACTGTCACAAACCCGGAGGCCTCGGGAGCAACTCTGGGCTTGATCTTCGCTCGGAGCAGCGAGACCCGGTAAAATGGGGAGTCATGAAGGCCCCGGTCGCGGCCGGGCGCGGAAGCGGCGGGCGACTCTCTGATATCGTGCCAGGACGCCCTGAAGAGTCGATCCTCACTTTCCGTATGGCCTCGACCGATCCGGGCATCGCCATGCCTGAGCTCGGGCGAGGACAGAACCACGACGAAGGCATCCAGTTGATCACTGATTGGATCCGACAACTCAAAGAGACGAAGTCACCCAAATGAGCGGACGATTCCTGATGAACAAATTGATGACTGCAGCGCTTTTACTCAGTCTTGTCCCAGGCGCAGTCTTTGCCCAGGATAAGAAGAAACCCAAGAATCGAAGCGCCAAAAACACCGCGCTAAAAAAGGCCTACCCAAAGCTCGCGTCAAAAAAGGCGACTTGGCTGCTGCCAATGCCCGGGATTAAGGCCGATCCTCGAATTCCCACTCTCCAATCCATTGTCGGCCATACCTGGGGTCAGGATGTGTCCAGCCATCACGAGACAGCCTTTTACTTTAAGGCCCTCGCTCGCGCCGCTCCCAACCGTTGTCGCCTCGTTCAATATGGCCGTAGCTATGAGAATCGAAGCCTACAATACCTCGTCATTTCTTCGCCAAAGAACATGAAGAAGCTGACGACTATTATGGCGCAGAACAAGGCCCTCACCGAGCCGCGTAAAACATCTTATGGAAAAGCTCAGAAGATCATTCAAACGGCCCCGGCCATTGTCTGGCTCGCCTACAGCGTCCACGGCGACGAAATATCCTCCACCGACGCCGCGCTCCTCACCGCCTACCACTTCCTAGCCGCACGGGATAAGAAGACTCAGGCCTTACTCGAAAACACAGTGATCATCATTGATCCGCTGCAAAACCCCGATGGCCGAGATCGCTTCGTAAATGTCTTTCGGGAGAAGCGAGGAGTCTTTTTGGAATCGAACCCAGCGGCCACAGAGCACATTCAACGTTGGCCTGGAGGACGATCCAATCACTATCACTTTGATATGAACCGAGACTGGTTTCGCCAAAGCCAAAAAGAGACCCGGCATAAGGTCGCGGCCTTTTTGGAGTGGGTCCCGCAGATCTACGTCGACGCCCATGAAATGGGGCGAAACAGCTCTTACTTCTTCATTCCCCCGACCGACCCTATCAATCCTTATATTCTCCCAAGCCAACGGGAATGGTTCCTTAGAATTGGCAAGCACCAAGGGAAGCGCTTTGATCAATTCGGATTCGACTACACAACACGGGAGATCTTCGACGCGTTTTACCCAGGCTACGGCTCGGAGTGGCCAACTATGCAAGGAAGCATTGGAATCCTCTGGGAGCAAGCAAGCGCACGAGGCCTCGTGATTGATCGCAATGACAAAACCAAGCTCCACTATCACGATGGTGTCCGGCGCCACTACCTTAGCGCCCTCGCCACGGTTGAAACGGCCTCAAAGAATCGCAAAAAACTACTCTCCGACTTTTACGACTCCCGGTGGCGAGGCGTTCAGCTGGGCCTGGAGGGCTCAGTAAAACATTTCTTTCTACTTGAAGGCTCACGCCCCGAGCGCGCCGCTGAGCTAGCCCGCGTCTTAATGCGCAATGGAATTGAAGTGCGCCGGGTCCGGAAATCAATCACGGTCATTTGCCAAGTAGGAACGAACAAAAAACAACAGGTCATTGAGAAAGGCAGCTATCACATTGTTGTGGCCCAGCCGACAGGACGGCTCATTCGCTCCCTACTCGACAATCATATCCCCATGGATAAAGCCTTTATTGAACGGCAAAAGACGCGCCGCAAGAAGTCTTTGGAGGTGGAAATCTACGACGTCACGGCTTGGTCTTTGCCCCTCGCCTTCGACGTCCCTGTCCATTCCTGTCATGAAGCAACCGTCATTGACAGTCAACTTTGGAATGGCAAGAGCAACCCTTGCAAGGTGACCGGCGCCCATCCTGCCCGGGTCGCATATCTTATTCACGGCGACCGCGACGGCACGCCGAAAGCGCTCTGTCATTGGCTTCGCAAAGGAATCCGGGTTCACGTCACCGATAAAGCCTTCCGCATTGATAGCCGCGACTTTCCCCCAGGATCTCTCATTGTCAAGGTTCGGGGAAATAAGCCCTCGCTCCATAAAGAGATAGCGCGGAGTGCTAGGCGCTTTCACTTAAACATTCATGGAGTCCATTCGTCTTTCGTCGAATCTGGGGCTCACTTCGGTGGTCCCTCGGTGAAGTGGATCACTCCCCCTAAGATCTTGCTTTTGACAGACAGGCCCACGAGTTACTCGTCGGGGCACACTTGGTATCTCTTCGATCAAATCTTGAACTATCCCAGCACCCGGGTGGCTGGTCGTAGCCTCGGCCGCGTTGACCTCGATCGATACAACGTGCTCATCCTCCCCGCGGGGTCCTACAGCGACAGAGATGCTCCAAACAAGGCCTTGGTCACGAAGATCAAAGCTTGGGTCAAGAAAGGCGGGACCTTAATCCTCGTCAAGCAAGCGGC
>JARGOJ010000930.1:1320-3886 GCA_029210225.1 Planctomycetota bacterium | reverse complement strand
TAACGCTCTTTTACGGAGACAAGTTTGTCTCTGTGGATACTAAGGGCTTCTTCCGGTTGAGGGCCGAAGAGATATCCAATTCTTCAAAAGGTGTCCTTCTTAGGGCCGTGGATGCTGCTGGCAATGAGAACCGGCTCAATGTGAAAGTGGAGATTGTCTGGACTGTCCCAGGAATACTAGAAAATCTGAGCTTGTGGGTGACCGCGAGTCGTAGTGAGAAAAAGGCTGCGGC
Organism: Planctomycetota bacterium; assembly: GCA_029210225.1. GTDB lineage: Bacteria > Planctomycetota > J058 > J058 > JARGOJ01 > JARGOJ01. The sequence continues at coordinate 3,654 of JARGOJ010000930.1, read as the reverse complement.
GGTTCAGGTCGGGGATCATTTGAAGGCCGATTTTGATTTTCTGGGGTTGAAGAACTACCGATGTGGAGCGGTGAAGTATCGCATCGCGAGCTATAAGCATAAGAAGACAGCGCTTGAGTTACGTCTTATCCCGGGAGGGCGATACTCTATGGGGTCGAAGAGTGAGCGTGGCGGAATGGGGGTTGTAAATACGCTGCCGATTCACACTGTGGCTACGGGACCATTTCTCGTGGGAGCGCGAGAGGTTTCTTGGAGAAGCTGGCGTCGTGTTCGACCCGATGCTCAGGCCGAGGGCTTGAAGGACGAGTTGCCCGTTGAGAAACGCAGTTGGGAGACGGTTCAATCGTGGCTTGTTGCAGCGGGGGGACAGCTGCGTTTGCCTAGTGAAGTGGAGTGGGAATACGCTTGCCGGGCTGGCACAATGACGCCTTATTTTTGGGGAGTGAAGCTTGAGGATAAATATTGCTGGACCAGTCTAAATACGGGGGAAACATCTCGCTCGGTTCGCCTTCACGACCGCGCTATGAATGCTTTTGGGTTGTGCGATATGATTGGCAATGTTTCAGAGTGGTGTGAGGATAATTACCTCGCCGACTATCGTAATGCGCCAAGTAACGGGAATCCGCGTAAAATACTGAATAGCAAGGTTTTTGTGGCCCGTGGTGGGTCATACAATAGCTTGTGGTGTAGCTTTTCGGCGGGGCGGAATCGGCACTATAAAAACACAGCCGGTGTCGGTTTTCGTGTTTTTCGATCGTTGCCATAATTCAATTTTATTGAGCGAGCTAGGAGTCCCTATTCGATATCGATTGGCCATGAGGTTGAGGCTTGTCCTCGGTTTACTCGGGCTTTGTTTATTGATGGCGTGTAGTCATGTCGAGCCGTTTTATGCGTCGGGGCAGGTTGTCCTTGAGGGAGAAGAGATCCCTCAAGAATCAATCATGCAACGTTTGATTCTCTTAGGGGATGCGGGGTCACCAAATTCTCGCGCGGGCGCGACATTGAAAATCGCAGGAGATTTGCGCCTGGATGAGGGAGAGACCACAATTGTCTTTTTGGGAGACAATCTCTACGTCTATGGATTGGCGGAGCCAGAAGATTCTGATAGGGCTCGGGGAGAGCGGGCGCTCAATTTCCAATTAAAGCTCTTTGAAGAATCTGGAAATAAAGCGAAGGGAATCATGATCCCGGGGAATCATGATTGGAATAACAATTCTTCGGGGGGACTGGCGGCGATTCGCCGGGAGGCCGACTATGTTCGAGCTCGCTTCGCCAAGCACAATGTGCAGTATCTGCCAACAATTCCTGGGACTCCCGGGCCGGTGAGCATCGATGTCGATGGTCTTCGAGTTATTGTGATTGATAGCCAGTGGTGGCTGCACAAAGGTCAGGTTCTTTTAAAGAACGGAGCCGGTGAACGAACGGACGAGGAAATACTCCAAGCTTTCGAGAACATTCGCAAGGAGATCTTATCGGCGGGGTCGCGGGAGGTCGTGATCGTCGCGCATCATCCGATTTATAGTCATGGTCCTCACGGGGCCTTTTTTACTTGGCAGGATCACTTCTTTCCTCTGACAAATGTTTGGCGCAGCGCTTATCTCCCTTTGCCTGTGCTGGGTAGTCTTTATGTGGTGACGCGGCGCTTCATTGTCCGGAGCTCCCAAGATCAATTTTCGTCCCTTTACAGCAGCTTTATCGCGGGGATTCAAGGCGTTCTGAAAGAGACGGCGAAGAAGAAGAGGGTCTTGCTTTATGCGGCGGGGCACGAGCATAGCTTGCAGGTCATGGTTGACGAGAACGGTGTCTATCATGGCGTGAGCGGCTCGACCTCGAAGCGCACGAAGGTCGGAGATGGACCGCTGACTCGCTTTGCCCATGAGCATCGCGGCCTGATGACCGTTGACATCACGAAGGACAATAGAATCTTCCTCAGGGTTTATGAGCCTCAGGATCAAGGAAAGAAGTTGCTTTACTCGAAGCGGCTGCGTTGAAGATTTGAGAAAGATGTAAGGAAAAGAAGCTTGCCTGGTGGCTTTGTGAGCATCCCGTGAGATTTGGAGGACAGGCTGGCATTGTTGGACTTTTGATCTAGGATTGTGTGAAAGACTTTGTCCAAGAGTTCCAGGTCTAAATGATCTACGAAGGGTGAGCTATGAAAAAGATGCTTCTCGCGCTGTTAGTTACAGTGTCTATGGTGGGTTTTGCCCAAGCTGCGGATAAGAAGAAAAAGAAGAAGAAGAAAAAAGACCGGGCTAAGGTTGCGACCCCTGTTAAAGAGAATGATCATGCTGCTCTCTTTGAGGAAGCATCGGGCAAGGTTGTGATGATTCGTAT
>JARGOJ010000930.1:0-1310 GCA_029210225.1 Planctomycetota bacterium | reverse complement strand
CGCAACAAGAATCGTAAGCGGACCAAGCGAGGGACAATTCCCGAGGAAGCTATGGAAGCCGCGCAACGGGCACCTATCTACTTGAGTGTTAAGCAAATCAAGGCGATCAACGATGTTCTCGACTTAAAGCGTAAAAAGTGGCCGAAGCGCGTCCTCGTTTACGTCAACCTCGAAGACATGAAGCCCCGAAAAGGGAAAGAAGGACTTTGGATTAAGAGAGCGGCGATTCAGTTCTCGAAGACGAATCCATCCGATCCTAATCCTGGGAAAAAGTAAGACAATACCCTCTGTCAGAGGCGTTTTGGTCACATAGAGGCTTTCAGTGCGTTGCGCTGAAAGCCTTTTTTGCATCTTGCGCTGCTAGAAAGAGCGTCCTTTATAGCGTTGCCTTATTGGGCATAGAACTCTTTTAAGTGCGCGGCGTTTCTCTCCAATCCATTTTCGTGGGGTGCGGCGGCGCCGAGTAGTCTTGCTTCCGCTTCGGCGGTTCCTTGATTACTTAACTCGATCACTAAAAAAATAGCGGGTGTAGGCGACGTTTGACCGGGTTGCGGCGGTGTCTCCAAAGTGGACCGGAGGTTCACTGAAGGCTGCGTCTTCACCACCACCAATTAATGTACATTGCTGCCCGATGCCGAGAGCGAGATATCGAGCGCCGGCTTTTGGATCCATGTTGAAGCTCTGAAGCATGGACGCATCTTCCCCCGTGGTTCTCATCGCGCAGGCGGCGGCGGCAGCGCCGGCAGGCCCATCATGGGAGCCTGAGGTTGCGTCGGAGTCAGTCAAGGTGGCCTGAGTACGGGCTGGGATGAGTTCCGTTATCCCTAGCCTTTGGAGGGCGGCTTGATCGTCTGCGGTCAAGGTTAAAGCCTCCCAGAATGCATTCCCAGGGACGTAGGGAGCCACGATCGGGGCGCCGCTTGGATCGACGATCATAGAGTCGAAGCGGTCCCCAATATCGCCGCTCTTCAATAAGGATCGAGATTGAACCGTCGACTCAATAATGGGCAGGTTGGTCGTCGTGGCGGCGACATGGGATTGGGTCAAGATCCCTGAAAATTTAGGAATGAGAATTCCCGCGAGAGCAACCAAAATAAGGAGAACAACCACGAGCTCAATAAGATTTAGCGACTTTTTTTTGTATTGATGACGTATCATGGGACCCTCTGTTATTAAGAAATTCGAAAATGTAATACCGGCAGCATACGATGATGTTACGAAAATGAAAATCGTAATAACGAGTTCGAGAAGGATTTTATTTTAAGATAGTCTGGTTCTCCTAAAGTTTAGGATGATCGTCAGATAGAACG
>JARGOJ010000929.1 GCA_029210225.1 Planctomycetota bacterium | reverse complement strand
TGGCTCTCCAAGGCATTTTCAATAAAGCTGTTGCGAATGAGAAGGCGCGGAAAGCCCTTGGCACAGGCAAAATAAAACAGCTGGAAAGAGTCAGAACCAAGATCTTGCCAACGCTTACACAGGAGGTGATCGAACGATTGACCGGCCTTGTTGATGCCAAGTCAAACATCACCCGTCGTAAAGTCGGTTCCACGGAGCACGATCGATCCGCTGGAATTCTTATCTTCTACACCCTCTGGAAGTTACAAGCCTCCTTTGGACAAGCTCGTTGGGCCGCCACTGATCTGCGCGCCAAAACTCAACAATTGATCAAGAGCAAGATTAATGCAGCTGCCACTTACATCATGACCCCGAAACCCAACGTATGGGCTAAAAAGAGGGTCAAGGGCAAAGAAGACTACATTTACGGGCCCGCTTACTCGGCATCAGGAGGAGCTCAACCCACCCTTCTCTCTGGTTATCTCATGACGAGGATCTGGCAAAGCAACGACTACAACGCATTGTTGAAAGGTGACGCAGAAATCCTTGAACAATGGCAGAAATATCTAAGCGAGAACTACTATGATTGGATCGGCCGGCGATCAAATACACTGAGCTGGCAAACCTGGTACTCACTCGTGTACCTTTCACGGATGGTTGAAGTCATCGATAGCCAATTGGCTTCTGCAGGAGAGACCACGAGCAACGCCAATATCTATGCACTAAAGAAAAAAGTTTACCAACTTATCTTGGATCGCCTCAAGAGTAAGACGCTCTCAGTTCTCAAACGACAAGCCGGAAAATACAACAAATATGGCACAACCTTCTATCTCATAACTCTCGAAACACTCAGTAAGGTCAAATAGACCAGTGACTGAATGGGGCAGGTTCCATGACAAAGCTTTTCTCTAACAAAAGCCTCAAAGAGATAATATTGGCTCGTGGTTACCATATTGCAACGGGAGCCAGCGGAGCTTTCGTAGGCTTCATGATCGCCATTATTTGCATTGTCTTTAAGGTCTGGGAAGATAGCGAAATTGGACGGGGTTTACTTTGCCTGCCTGCCAGTATGGCTGTTCTCTCACTCTTCATTATGCGCTTCCTTCAAGAGAAGAAGAACAGAGCCCCGCTGTTCTTGAGCTTTGCCCTATTGACTGCCGCACTTGCTCTCGGAGCGATGGGCTTTCGCGGTCAATTGGAGTTTCTCTTTCACCTCGCGGAGCAATACGGCACCTGGTCCCGAATACTGATTTGGGCACTGCCAACTTTAGTCTTTGCCTTCATTGCAATTGAAGTGGCCATGTCTGAACTTCGCTGGCGTTTGCTCTTCACCTTCGTCTTCTTCTACGTGGCCAAGCACGGCTTGGTCTTTTTCGCCGTCACTTTTGCTTTCGCCGATGGTATTCCGCTGGACACTAGCGATAGCCTTCAACTCTTAAAGGAAAGGGGCCTAAGTAACCTCTGTGCTCCAGCCGAAGGTTCTGATTTACAGAAGTGGATCAGCAAGAATGATAAAGGTGCTAAAGGTTCTCTCTCAAAGACCGCACGAGAGGTCCAAGGCTTCTATCCCCTCAAGAATAATGAGCTAGAGGAAACGCTCAATAAAAATATCAAACTCCGACTTGGCTCGGATTACTGTCAACGATATTCCTCCTTGGAACCCATACCTACCTCTGAATTTATAGTCTTCGAGGCTCTAAAATTCACTCTCAAACAACACTACCAAGCCCTGGCTAAACGTCATGGTGGTGTAGCTACCGAAAAGGACTTCAGAGCGGGAGAAGAAGCGTTGATATTGCGTTTGCGCGAGAACCACACAGATTTCTTCAAAAGCCTGAGTCAGGCCACGGATCAGCCTCTGATCCATATCAAGGTTTTCCTGATTCTAATCCAGATGTTCTTTGGCAACCCATACGGAATCCACGTTTACTGCTACATCCTTGGAGTCTATTGTTGGCTCCGAAGCACTCGTTTCTCAGCGAGCGAAGTTCACCGGGTCGCGGAAAAGGTCCATATCGCTAAAGAGGTCATCCCTCAGCTTGGCTTCGTGGGGACCCTTGTGGGACTTAGTGGTGCCATGTCGAGCCTTGGTCTTGAGGACCCCGTCCAGATCATCCTCAAGCGCCCTGGAATCTCGCCTCGAGCCTCGGCCTCGCCTTCAACACCACTCTGGTGGGTCTTGTTATACTTGTTTTTCTTGGGTTCCATTTTTCTCAATTGCTTGAATACTCGGGATCTGAAAATGAAGAAGAGAACGAGATACAGACCGAGCTGTACCGGGAATTCGTAGCACTGCTTCGTGGAATCTCACTCAATGGAAAATCTAAAATAAGAAGCGAAACAGAAGCCACTTCTGAAGCTTCGAGAGAATCATAAAGGGGCGAAGAACTATGCGCGCGCTTTGCTTCCTGGACATTATATGTTGTGCCTTGTTTTCCTCGATTCTTGTTTTCAAGCTACAAGCAACAGGGCATCTTTCCCCCTATGAGTCAGGGAAGGTCTTCCTGGCAACGACTTCATACTCCCATCCCGAATCTCAGTCTAGGTTCGTTGACGTCGCTGTCACAATTAAAAATCGGCAAGGTACATTACGTGAGGAATGGAAGAATCTGGATCTCTTTGCGAGGGATCCAAGTTCTATTCAACTTGGAGGCGTAAATATCTCAATCCCTAACCTAGGTGGACTTGAAGAGTCTCCTTCCGCAATGGCCGCAGGCCATTTCATCGTCCGCGCTAACGGTATTCTCCAAGGCCCACTGTCTATCACTATTGAGCTGAGCCAAGCCACAGGACAAAGCGATATCAAGAACGTCCTCAATAGCTATCAGAGCCTCGGAAAAGCCAAACTCAAACAGTTCATGTCGGTCGAGATTGGTGGCCAGGCCCAGGTCTTAACAGCCTTTAATGTTGCGGTCGTTCAATACGTTGACAAGACTCTCGACCAGGGACAAAGCCCTCAAGGCTTACCAGAAAAGATCCAGCGATTGCTCGAGTCAATGTGGCGCGACTCTGCAACTCTTGCGGCAACCTCACTCAATGGCACTGTGAACCCTCGAGCAGGGCTCTCCCTACACGAACTGACGATCTGGGCCCGCTCTGATCTGAGCAAGCTCATCGGGCTTTGTGTAAAACTTGAGAACGAAGGTTGGTCATCGAACGCCCTCAGCCAGGAAATCGCGCTTGGTTATGTCTTCCTTAACGCGCTAGAAAAAAAGAGGACCACACGCTCTGATCTCAATGATTTCTTCAAGAAGCATCTCAAGAGTTGCCATGGGAAGCGAATCCTTCGAGGAAGCGAACTATTCGATCAGATCCGTTGGTATCTGGGGGCCCACGACAGTCATGAAAAGCTCATTCTTCTCTGCCTCGCGACTAACGATCCACTCGCAGGAGGAGATTGGCATGCCCCTATGACTCCGTGGACTGCGAAAGACAAGGCCCCCAGCTATAAAATTGAGCGTCCGATTCAAGCCCTTCCTGAGCAGGTCGCCAAAACACTTAGAGACAAGGTCGTGCCTCAAAACAACCGCGGATTTGAGCTTGGCCTTAGTCACGGACGTCTTTTTTTCGATTTCCTCTCCCGTAGTCTCCCCTGGTCAGGAAGTGAAGGGGAACTAGTCTGGGGCCGTGACTTAGCCATTCACGACCGTGATACTGCCGGCCTTAGGAGCCGCTCTGGAATTGTTTCGATCCGCAATGAGGCTCCACAGAACCAAAGTGGGAAAATGCATTTCAAAACGACCTTTTCAATTGATTGAAGGCCCAGCATGGGAAAAAGCCTAGTTTCATTTTTGGATCTCATGACAGGATTCGTCGGCGCATTTTTTCTCTTGATCTCCATCACGCCTTCCAATGTTGGGGATGCCGATATAGAAGAGAAGAATTTTTATGTGGCGATCGAAATCCTT
>JARGOJ010000928.1 GCA_029210225.1 Planctomycetota bacterium | reverse complement strand
TGTTGGATGGGCGTCCGTGTTTCTCGATGCTGCGGCGATTGAGCAGGTTCGGAAAAAGACCAACAAGGACATCCTGATCATCACGATCATCGGCGCGATTGTGTCGGTGATTATTATCGTTCTTATCGCGACGATCTTCACTCAACCCATTCGCCAGCTACAGGCTGATGTCACTAAGGTGGCGGAAGGAAACTTGGGGCATAGGACCTCGGTCGCGACCAACGACGAGATTGGTGCGCTCGCAACGGTCTTTGATGTGATGACGAGCAACCTCAGGGCGGCTCAGGCTCAGGAAGCGGATCGAAAAGCGATTGAGCGCGAGCTGAGTATCGCCAACGAAATTCAAAACAAGCTGCTCCCCGACAGGATCCCCCAGATTCCTGGCTTCGATATCAACCGTTTCTATGAATCGGCCAAGGAAGTCGGTGGTGACTACTACGACTTCCTCGTGATCGATCAACGGCACCTCGGTATTGTTGTCGCGGACGTGTCTGGCAAAGGTATTCCCGGATCGATGGTTATGACTATGGTCCGGTCCTTGTTGCGCCTGGCCTCGGTTCGTAACTTCTCTCCCGCCGATACATTCAAGAAAGTCAATCGCATTCTCGCCAAGGATATCCGCCGGGGAATGTTCGTCACCGCGATCTACATGGTCCTTGACATTGTTGACAAAAAACTCAAAGTCGCGAGCGCTGGACACAACCCCCTTGTGGTTTACAGGGCAGATTCAGGAAAAGTCGAACTCGTGAAGCCCAAAGGCATCGCCCTCGGATTTGATAAAGGTCCGATTTTCGATTCTCATATCCGGGAAGTTGAAATTGAGCTGCGCCCTGGCGACCGGATCACCGCCTTCACAGATGGTGTCAACGAAGCGATGGACAAGAACGAAGAAGAGTTCGGAGACGAGCGCTTTTACGAGCTTGTGCGGCAAACGGCCCAGCTTAACTCGGAGGAGTTCATCGACAAGATCATCGCAGCTATCGCTCAACATCGCGGGGATTTTGAGCAATCCGACGATATCACGCTGGCGACGTTGTCTGTCTTAAAGTAAGGAGAAACAACGTGCACCAACAAGTTTTGAGGATCATCAACGAAACTAAGAACCTCAGTCTTGTTAGAAAAAGTCTCTCGAAATTCATTGAGGAAAGCCCCTTTCCTCGTGACTCGAGAAACCGAATCATACTCGCGGTCGACGAGGCTATTGCCAATGTCGTTGAACACGCCTATGGTTCCGAAAAAGGACTCATCCAAATAACCCTTACCTTGGATGACGAAAAGTTAACTGTTGGGGTTTGCGATCACGGTTCCGACTTTAAACCGAATGTGAAAGAAGACCCCGACATTAATGTTCATATCCGCCTCGGTCTCAAGGGCGGTTTGGGAATGTTCCTGATGCGACGAGTCATGGACGAAGTGTCATACTCCGCCACCCCGCAGTATCAAAACCAGTTATCCATGATAAAATTCCTCCCGCAAAGCGAGAGTGAGAACAGCTAAATAAAAAGGAGTTCGGGATGCCGGACCTCAAACTGAGTTCCCGTGCGATGGCCAATGGCTGCTTCTATCTAGAGGCCCAAGGTTTCCTCGACGCGCACACATACGAAGACATGGATCGTCTGATTCAAAACATCTTCGCAAGGAACTGTTACCGACTGATCATCAAATTAGAACGCGTGGACTACATCTCCTCCGCGGGAGCCGGTGTCTTCGTTGGCGCAATTGGTGAATCTCAGCAAAATGGTGGAAACCTTGTTTTCCTCAGCCCATCCTCCAATGTTCGCGAAGTGTTTGACCTCCTCGGTCTCTCCCAAATCTTCCTCTTCGCTGACACCCTCGAACAGGCTGTGCGCTCCTTCTAATTCCCCTAGGAGCGTCCATGTCTCCCTCCCCGTCTCAACAAGCTCCGATTCTTGTCTCGGCCTGTCTTCTCGGTGCTCAGTGTACCTACGACGGCCGACTCAATAACAACGGACGCATCGCCGCGCTGAGTCGGAATCAACAGACAATCCCCATCTGTCCTGAAGAAATCGCCGGGCTTGGAACTCCTCGCCCGGCATCCCATCTTCTCGTCGATGGCCCAGAGGTCCTTAAAGGTCTTGGCAAGGTTGTCCTTGATAGTGGAGAAGACGTCACCGCCAAGTTCGTTGAAGCCGCTCACAGGGTCCTGGAACTCTGCCAAAGCAACGGCGTCCAGGAAGCCTATTTGAAATCAAAGAGCCCGTCTTGCGGCCATGGCCCCCTCAAAATTAATCATGAGCCAAGCGATGGAAGCGGTGTCACCGCCGCGCTTCTCATGGCCCATGGCATCAAAGTGGTGTCCGTCGACGCTGATCCCGATCAACCAGACGCTCACTCTCATAGCCCCAAAGCCCCGCCCGCCTCGTCTTTCGAGGTCTAGATCGAAACGTCGCCTTAGAGTTGAGGATGAATGCATGAGCCGGCAACGCCTGACGATCATCGTCAAAGCCTTCAAAACCGAGCAAGTCGTTGAAGCCATCGGCAGGCATGACTCTGAAGATTTATTGGTCTATGAATGTCGCGGCTACGGACGACAAAAAGGCCACCTCGAACTCTACAATGGACCGGAATACTCGATTTCATTCGTGCCCAAAGTGTGTATTGAGTGCACTATCTCACGCTTCGACCTCGATAAAATCCTCGACGACATCATCCTCGCGGCCCGAACAGGTCGCATTGGTGACGGCAAAATCTTCGTGCAAAACATCGAACAAGTGAATGCCGCTGCTTACTTAAACTAGCCAGCGCCGCCATCCTCTCCGACGCCAGCCTCTTCAAGCTCTCTCTTATACTTTTCATAGGCAAGCTCAGCTGTCTTTGGCAAAGGGCTGAGACGACCGAGGGCACGCCAGGCATTCTCTCGCACTAATGGGTCTTCCTGAACCCGGCTCAAAACCCCTGCCAGAACATTGATGACCCTTGAATCTTTCAAGCCAGAGATTTCACAGGCGAAGGCGCAACCAGCGCGGACATTGATATCTTGGTCTTGGCTTAAAGCCTCTATCACCGGCCAGAACTCGGCGATGCTGCGCTGCCAATCACCGAGCAACAACGCTGCTCTGCGCCTAGCCTCAGGGTCTTCGTCGTTCTTGAGAGTCTCTGTGAGCTGCTTCACCACTTCGTTCGCTGTGTCATGGTCCAGCCCTTCCGGTTTTGGGATTGCCCGTAGCGCGGCGCGGCGAACCTGAACAGACTGATTGGACGATAGCGCACGAAGGGCGGGAATGAGGGCGGCTGGTGTGTCGAAGGCATCGAGAATGTCAAAGGCAGCCGCCTTGCTCGCATCGGGTCCTCGCTCCGCAAGCTCCAAGGCTGTCTTTTCCACAATAGGATCGTGAATGCGTCCGAGCACAGAAGCGAGGAAATCAGCCTCATCCTGGCGATTTGAACTCGAAAGCTGAGTCAGGGAGCGGGCGAGATCAGCGGGGTTGGTCTTTAGATGAACGTAAAGTCCTCCAGCAGCGAGCTTTGCGGTCTCTTGAACTTCTAGGTTGTTAGGAGCGGCAAACGCCGCACGGGCGACCTTTAAGGCGTCAGCCAAGGGCATGGACGGGACGGTTTTTGCGGGTTGCTTTGTTCGTGGCTTGGCAACTCTCCGACCTTGAACGGTGCTTTTGCTGGCGGGAGTGAGTTCGACTGTTCTGAGCTTCGGTTTTTGCTCTTCATTGCTCGGCGCGTCAACATTGAGTGCGCGTTGAGGCTCTGACGAGACGCTGATCCGCCCGAGAATGAACGCGCCAACGAGCGCGGGCAATACAACGAGCGCGATGGGAAGGGGTTTCTTTGTTGGTGTCATGGGTCCCTTGTCCTTGTCTTTCCTTTGATCGAACGAACATCAAAGGAGGTTTCCCGGAGCCCATGATTCTCGTT
>JARGOJ010000014.1:18567-25357 GCA_029210225.1 Planctomycetota bacterium | reverse complement strand
CAATGAATCGCATTCGACAACTTCTTGAACCCCAACACAGACCCTTCGGACTCATCATCAATAAAACCCACGTCCGACTTGTTCAACTCCACTCAAGCTCTCTCCTCTCACACATCCAATGGCCTCTATCAATTCTCCTCTCACACCCCAACTCCCTCGACGCATTCGCATGGCTCCTCTCCCTCGCGAACGACGATCAAGCAACTCTCAAAGAAATATTCAAACGAGCTCAATCCCTTCAGTCGCCATTGACTGACATTCTCAGAGTGCAAGTAAAATCAACCTTCCAAGCTCTCTTTCAGTGCTTTGTCCAAGACTTCGATCATTCACCCGTTCTCAACTTTCAACAGAAAGGAGAAACGACCAGCAATCAATCTCTACAAGAAATGCTCCTCGTCGTTCTCATGCGCTTCATCGTTCTCCTATACGCGGAACAAAAGAACCTACTTCCCATCAATGACCCCATCTATCAATCCTCCTACAGCCTCCAAAACATCATTCACTCCCTCGAAAATCCCCCAAACTCAAACTTCCCCGACTACTCCTCCGATGCCTGGCAACAATTTCTCGCCAACTCAAGACTCCTCTATCACGGCTGCCACCATCCCGCCCTCAACCTCATCCCCTACGGCAGCCAACTCTTTAACCCCAAACGCTTCCCCATCCTCGAACAATGGAAACTCCGAAACAGAGACCTTCACAAAATCCTCGGACTCCTCACTCAAACTCCCAACAAACAGTCACTATCCTTCGAATCACTCGACGTCGAACAAATGGGCTTCCTCTACGAAGGACTCCTCGAAATCGAAATCACCGGACCTCCCACTCAGAGAACTCTCATTCCATCACCACTGCGTAAAGACTCTGGGACTTACTACACACCCCGATCCCTCACCGTTCCCCTCGTCGAACACACCCTCTCCCCACTTATTCACAACGAAAACGGCACCCTCAAAACTCCACGCGAAATATTGAACCTGAAAGTCTGCGACCTCACCGCTGGATCCGGCGCCTTCCTCGTACAAATGACACGCTACCTCGCAACCGCCCTCCACGAATCATGGCTACAACAAGCCGCAATACTCTCAAACGCCGCCATACCAACACTCCCATTCGCCGAAGCCATGCTCGATCCACGCCTCGAAACACCCCTACCCATCAACGACCCCAAAGAACTCGAAGTCACCGCTCAAAGACTCATCGTCGAACGATGCATCTACGGCGTCGATCTCAATCCCCTGGCCATCCAAATCGCACAACTCTCTCTTTGGATACTCTCCCTCTCAAAACACCGACCCTTCACCTTCCTCAATCACTCTCTAAAAACTGGAAACTCACTCCTCGGAATCAAACTCCCACAACTCCAATCATGGAACCTCAAAACACCAAAGAACCCCCTCCCCATTCTCACCCAAATCGCAAAGGAAAAAGTCGCTCTAGCCCTCGCAAAACGACAACAACTCGCTCGCCTAAGCGTCCTGTCTCCCGAAGATCGCGCCTTCAAAGAACAAGCCCTTAAACAAGCAGACAGCGCCACTAAAAACCTGAAGCTCGCCGCTGACCTCCTCCTCGGAACCACCCTCCATAAACCGAAACAACTCACCGACGCCTTCTCACAATTCCTAAACGCAGAATCCACAGACTCCTGGAAAGCTCTCGAAGAACGCGCTCAAAACAACCTCAGATCCCAACAAAGCTTCCATTGGCCCCTCGAATTCCCCGAAATCTTCAATTCAAAAAGAAATGGATTCGACGCAATCCTCGCCAACCCTCCCTTCCAGGGCGGGCAGAAACTATCCGCATCCCTCGGGCCAGAAGTCCGAAACTTCCTCGTCGAACAAATTGCATCAGGCACAAGAGGCTCAGCAGACCTCTCCGCATACTTCCTCCGGCGCGCCTTCTCACTACTCCGGCCCAACGGGAAACTCGGCATTATTGTGACCAACTCCGTCACACAAGGAAACTCCAGAAAAGTCGCCCTCGAACCACTCCTCAAAAATGGCGCAACCATCTATCGCGCCGAAACCTCCGCTCCCTGGCCAGGGGCCGCCTCCTTAAACATCACAACCCTCCACATCTCCAAAGGAACCTGGAATCGCAAGCGATATCTCAACGGAAAGGAGTGCGCCCGAATATCACCGAGCCTCGATTGCATCGAAATACCCGTTCCTAAAACCCTGACAACACAGAAAAACAAAGCCTTCCAAGGAACAATACCCGTCGGGAATGGCTTCATCATTAGCCCAAAACAAGCCACCGCTTGGCTCCTCTCCGACCCAAACGACGCAAAGGTCCTCTTCCCCTACCTCACTGGCAAAGACTTCAACAATAGCCCAACACTCACACCCACTCGATGGATCATCAACTTCCACGACTGGCCTATAGAAAAGGCAAAGCTATTTCAAAAGCCGTTTAAGCACATTCAGGAAACCGTGAAGCCATTTCGCATGGAGGCAAAGCTGAAATCCCAAAGAGCGAATTGGTGGCTCCACGGAGCCTCTAGAAAGACCCTCTATCAAACGATCCGAAGACAAGACCTCATCCTCGCACGTAGCCGCATTTCCAACCGACACATCCTCTCCTTCGTCCCCGCGAAATGGATCTACTCCGATGGCATCGTTGTATTCGCCACTCAGCAATACGCAGAATTCGCCATTCTTCAATCCAACATCCACGAATTATGGGCCCGAAGATTCTCCTCGACCCTCAGAGCCGATATGCGTTACAGCCTCACCACCGCCTTCGAAACATTTCCTATGCCCACCCCCTCCGCTGAACAAAAGGACGAACTATCCAAACTCGCAAAAGACCTGGAAAATCAACGTTGGAAGATCATCTCTAACAAAGCCTATGGTCTAAACAAGATCTACGCTTGTCTCCACGACCCCGCAAACGATGACCCCAGTATTATTGCACTTAGAGAATGCCACAGAAAAATTGATGAAGCGGTCCTCAAAGCCTATGAGTGGTCCGACTTGATAGCCTCGGACATGCTCCAATTCAATAACTTTGGCAAGCGATTCCAGTTGAGCTTCAGCAAGTCACTAAACCTGGAAATCACTCAACGGTTGAGCGACCTGAACGCAAAAAAGGACTAAACCCATTCAAGGGATCAGTCCTTCAGAGCAAGTCTTGAAAGTTCAACTTTTAACCAGCTTGCAGCTCAAGGCTTTTTGACGGGCTTGACCTTCGTTGCTTCAATGACCGGGCTGTCCTTACGCGAAGCCTTACTCTTCTTGCTGACTTTTTTAGACTCGTCCGCAGGACCGTCTTCCCAATCGAGGAGAGTTTTCTTGTAAGTCTTTTCTCGCTCTAGTTGGGCTTTCTCGTAGCTCTTCTTTGACGCAGTGGAACTTTCTTTCCACTTGCCTTGAGCAGCGAGTTGAGCGGCGGTGCGGAACTGGTCGGTGTTCTCAATAAATCCAACACCCTTGCCAGCAATCTTTACTAGCGCTTGATTCGCAGCGTTTCTAACTGTGAACGACAGCTCGCTACTCTGTTCATTTAAGAGCGGAATGATGGTGTCGGAGATCTTGAAATGTTGATCATAAAAGGCCCACTCCGCATCGACCTTCGCGATCTTCGCGATCACTCGACAAGCATTTCGCTTCAGGTAATAGTTACCCCCTGAAATGGACTTAACCACTGCAGGGAGCGCCTTTACACCGAATTTAGCGAGCTTGTCAACGGCCTGATCTCGAACGCCTCGATTTCCGGCTTTCCTCGAATAACCCATGGCCCCAATCAATCTCTTGATCTCTTCACTTTCGGTGCTGCTAGCCTGCGTCTTTGGCAGAAAGGAGTCTTCAGGCTTTCGGGAGGCATAGAGCGTCGCGAACATCTTGCTCAGATCCTCGTCCTTCCAATCGCTGGAAGGCTTTGGGAGAGAGGCGCGAAAGGCATCCTCGGCCGTCTTGGGTTTCCCCTTATCTGCCGAGTTTGGAGTTTGGCCCTTGTCGACGCCATCCTCTGTTCCGTCCTTTTTATCGGAGCTCTTTGGATCTTTAGCAACGCCGCCTTTACCGTATTCCAGGCCGTAGTTGCCGTTCTCGGTAAAGGTCGCGATATCCGACTTTCGAATGCGCATCTTGCCGCCTTGGGCAATGCGTAACTCTATGTAACTCTTCGTTTCACGAATGAGCTTACCGTGGATCTCGCGTCCATTTCTCAGCGTAGCGGTGTCCGCAAAGCAGAGACCTGGCACTGTGAAAAGCGCGAAGATGAAGACCAAAGATAGTTTTCGCATTGAGGCTCCTATGCTTGTCCCGAGTTAGGCAAGGTAAAACGCTGTCGAAGACAAGACACCACCGTCATCATCCACAATTTGAGCGGCTCGCCAACGGTTTTCAGGAAGGATTTGCTTCACGAAGAACCGCGCTGTCTCAACCTTAGATAGGTAGAATGCGCCCTCAACGTTGTCATTCGCAAACTGTTCCCACTCTGCCTTTTCTTTTGGAACACTCATCTCTTTCAGCTTCTCATCCGCTAGATGAGCCTGTTCGAGAAGAAGAAAGGCGCAAATCAAGTTTCCGCACAGCGCCAGAAACGGCGTCGCCGTCAACGCAGTGAGTCCAAGGTCCTTGCCTGTCGTTCCAGCAATATGCATGAAGACCTTCCCGACAACGGCCCGAGCCTTGTCAAAGTCGACCTTTAGATCGCCGAGCGTATCATGACCTTCAAGCTTCGCTGAGAACGCACCAAGATGCTCATCAAGCGCAGTCAACGTCGCACCCTTGTCACCGAGGCATTTACGGAACAACAAGTCGATCGCTTGAATGCCGTTTGTGCCTTCATAAACACAGGCGATTCGCGAGTCACGCAGATATTGCTCCGCTGGGAATTCCTGGCAGTAACCGTAACCACCATAAACCTGCATAGCCTGAGAACAAACCTGGAAGCCAACTTCACTCCCATGTGATTTGCAAATCGGTGTCAACAATGCAGCGAGCTTACCAATCGCTTTTCGCTCATCCTTCGGAAGCTCTTCATCTTCAGATTTATGAAGCAAAGATGCAGTCCAAAGAAGCAAAGCACGAAGCGCTTCAGTTTGCGCCTTACAAGTCATAAGCATTCGGCGCACGTCTGGGTGCTGGAGAATGTTGACCTTCTCCTTGCCAATCGTCTTACCTTTGCGAATCGAGGACCCCTGAAGGCGCTCTTGTGAATACTTCAACGCGTGACCATAAGCGAAAGCTGCAAGCGCTTGGCCCTGTTGACCCACCGCAATACGCTCTTCATTCATAATCTCAAACATGATTCGGATACCCTGGCCTGGCTCGCCAATGATATACCCCTCACATTTGTCTTCACGACCGAACTCCAGAGTCGTCGTCACCGAACCATGGATTCCCATCTTCTCTTCGATACCCGAACAAAAGACGTCATTGTAAACGTCAGCCTTACCAGAATCGCCAAAGCGATACTTCGGGACAATAAAGATAGAGAGGCCCTTCACACCATTGGGGCCGCCTTCGATGCGAGCCAAAACAATGTGAACGAAGTTCTCGGTCATGTCGTGCTCGCCGGAAGTGATAAACACTTTCGTTCCGGCAATCTTATACTTGTCACCTTCGATAGGCGTAGCCTTCGTCAAAGACGCGCCAACATCACTACCTGCACCGGCTTCAGTGAGACACATGGTTCCCTGCCACTCACCAGTGGTCATTGGAACGGCCCATGTCTGCTTTTGCTCTTCTGTTCCACACTTAAAGAGCATGTTGGAGCAAGCGCGTGAAAGTCCGGTGTAGTTGCTAAACGCACAACATCCGCCGATCAACATCTCGTCGATCGCTGCGACGACGGGCACAGGAAGCTCCTGGCCGTCGAAGTCCTCTGGGGCGGACATGGCCGACCAGCCATCCTCACAAAACTGGGCGTAGGCTTTCTTCAACGCATCAGGGGTCGTGACCGAACCGTCCTCGTTTCGCTTGACGCCTTCTCTATCGAGAATTGGGTTCGCTGGGGCTAAGAAGTCTTCTGAGAAGCTACGACTAGCCTCCAGAATCGCTTCGATATCATCTTGGTCGTAACCGCAAAAATCTTGAATCTTCAAATGTTCAAACAGAGCAAACTGTAGGTCGCGGTACTGTACTGGGAAATCGCTCATCAATCCTCCAAAACGGTTTTCAGAGCGGCATTATAGAACATCCTGGGCTCCTGGGGGATGGGACTCTCGAAAGTCAAATAAATCACGCCTTAGCCGGCGTTTTTACAGAACCTATTGATCCTCAATAGCCGCGATCGCCGCCGAGACTCGGGCGATCGGAACACGAAACGGAGAACATGAGACATAATCGAACTTTTCACGGTGACAGAACCTCACCGAGCTTGGCTCGCCTCCATGCTCGCCACAAATACCGACCTTTAGCTTTGGCTTCTCACGACGACCCTTCTCAACACCAATCCGGATCAAGGCACCAACCCCCTCCTGATCTAGCGCCACAAACGGATTTCGCGGCAGCAACTCTTTTTCCACGTAGCCCGGCAAAAAACGAGCAGCATCGTCGCGGGAAAAACCAAAGGTTGTCTGGGTAAGGTCGTTCGTGCCAAAAGAAAAGAAGTCTGCGTGCTTGGCGACTTGATCGCCGGTGAGGCAGGCCCGAGGTAGCTCTATCATGGTTCCAACGAGATAGTCGATCTCGACCTTGGCATCTAAAAAAACCTTGTCAACGACTGCGCAAACACGCTTCCGGAGCATTTCCAACTCCTTGGCAATCGAGACAAATGGAATCATGATTTCCGGCTGGACCCGAATACCTTGGGATGTCGCTAATACCGCCGCCTCAGCGAT
>JARGOJ010000014.1:0-18557 GCA_029210225.1 Planctomycetota bacterium | reverse complement strand
ATAGATCTCTGGGTAGTTAATGGCGAGGCGACATCCCCGATGACCAATCATAGGATTCACTTCTCTTAGCTCCTGGACGACGGCTTGAAGAACCTCCATCGGTTGCCCCATTTCATGCGCGACGACAGCGATCTCCGAACTGTTGTGAGGAAGGAATTCATGGAGCGGCGGGTCGAGCAGGCGAATGGTGACCGGATAGCCATTCATGACTCGAAAGATCTCAACGAAGTCCTTTCGTTGCATGGGTAGTATGGTGTCGAGCGCAGCCCGTCGACCTATTTCATCCTTCGAGAGGATCATGCGACGCATAGCGAGGATGCGCTCGGGTGCAAAGAACATATGCTCAGTGCGACAGAGGCCGATCCCTTCAGCACCAAAGTCCCTCGCCGCACGGGCGTCTTCTGGAGTGTCCGCGTTGGTCCGGACTCCTAAAGTTCGAAACTCGTCAACCCATCCCATAATCTCTCGAAAGTCCTCAGTGAACTCGGCCGGGACGAGCTTGGCTGCGCCTAGAAAAACCTCTCCGCTCGACCCATCAAGGGTCATAGTGTGCCCCTGGCGGACGATTTCGCCGTTGACTCGAATGATCTCCTGGGCCATATCAATCTTTAGGTCACTGCACCCTGCAACGCAGCACTTGCCCATCCCCCGAGCCACGACGGAAGCATGTGATGTCATTCCTCCACGGGCAGTGAGTATGCCGACCGCGGCCTTCATCCCGTGAATATCTTCGGGCGAAGTCTCAACTCGAACCAAAATGACCTTTTCGCCCCGATCAGCCCATTCTTCGGCTTCCGTCGCGGTGAAGACGACTCGACCGATGCTCGCTCCGGGTGATGCCGGTAGGCCTTTGGTGATGGCTCTCAGACGGCTCTTAGGGTCGATGCTTGGGTGCATCAGCTCATCGAGCTTCTCAGGCTTGATCCTACGCACGGCTTCTCTTCTGCCAATGATCTTGGCCCGCGCCATCTCAACGGCAATTCGGACCATTGCACGCGCTGAACGTTTTCCTGTCCGGGTTTGCAGCATCCATAACTTGCCGCCTTGGATAGTAAATTCAAGGTCTTGCATGTCCTTGTAGTGTTCTTCAAGTCTCTTGGAGACCGCAATAAGCTCTTTGTGGGCCTCAGGCAGGCTGCAACTTAGCTCTGAGAGCTTGAGAGGCGTGCGGAGGCCAGCGACGACGTCCTCGCCTTGAGCGTTGATAAGGAACTCACCGAAGAGCTTATCCTCACCAGTGGACGGGTTTCTTGTAAAACACACGCCGGTGGCGCAATCATCGCCGAGGTTGCCAAAGACCATGGCCTGGATATTGACGCCTGTTCCCAAGCTCGCGGGAATGTTGTTCATTTGGCGATAAGTTTGAGCGCGGGGATTATTCCAAGAGTCAAACACAGCGCTGATGGCTTGCCATAACTGTTGATGGGGCTCTTCAGGAAACTCGTGACCGCTATGCCTTTTCACTTCGGTTTTGAAGTCCTTAACGAGAGATTTCAGCTGCGCAGCGTTCAGATCGGCGTCGTTCTCGACTTTGGCCCCGACTTTCGCCGCTTCGAGAAGCTTGGCAAAAGGGCTGACTTCGTTTTCTGAAGGTGCGGTGATTCCTAAGACAACCTCGGAGAACATGGCTATGAATCGACGATAGCAATCGTAAGCAAAGCGTTCATTGCCACTTTGTTTCGCGAGCCCTTGCACCGTTGCGTCATTGAGCCCGAGGTTGAGTATCGTGTCCATCATCCCTGGCATGGATTGGGCCGCTCCCGATCGAACGGAGACGAGCAGTGGCTTGTCAGGGTCGCCGAAGACCGTCCCCGTAATCTCGCCCACGTTTTTGAGCGCAACCTCGACTTTCTTTTCGAGTGCTGATGGATATTGACCCTGATTGTTAGAGAAGAAGTTGGAGACCTCGGTTGTGAGAGTGAAGCCTGGGGGAACGGGAATTCCTAACCGTGTCATTTCGGCGAGGCCAGCGCCTTTCCCTCCAAGAAGGTCCTTAAGCTCTCCATGACCGTCCGCGTGTGCTCCGCCAAATTCGTAGAGGTGTTGGGTCATTTCCTAAGGTCCTTCTGGTTAAAGTGAAAGGAGTGTGGATAGACTACGGTGCTGGATCTCTTGATCTGGAATGGGATGGTCACGTAAGTAGCGTCATTGATAAATCTGATTTTAATGCGCTGAGTCATAACGGCAAAGCGAATGATGAGAACCGGGATCGCAAGAGGCCTGATAAGGGGAATAAATGTTGGAGCGCCGCGAAGACCTGCTGGGAGCGACCTTTGATTGTGAGTGTGGTCGGGAGCATCGTGTTGAGACCCGTGAGATCATCATGGGTCAGGATGTCTTAAAGAATTTGCCGGGATTAGTGGCTCGTCATTTGGGTGAGGGTCGAATATATGTCGTGGTTGATGATCGAACTCGCGAGGCGGCGGGGCAGCGGGTCTTTGACATATTGAAGAAGGCTGGGGTGACGGTCGAAATCTATGTCGTCTCAGGCTATCCAAAGGGCGATGTGGAAACAGTGGCGGTGGTTGCCGATGCCGTTCAGTCGGCCGCTGGGGTGATTACTGTTGGTTCGGGGACTGTCAACGATTTGGGCAAGGCGGCCGCTCACCAATTGGGTCTTCCTTACTTTTGTGTTGCGACGGCGGCGTCAATGAATGGTTATACGTCCTCCATTGCAGCCCTGGTGAACAGTGGCTTAAAGACGACAGTGCCGACAACGCCTTCGCTCGCCGTTCTTTGCGACTTGGATGTCTTAGCGGGCGCTCCTTTGGAATTGACCTATGCGGGTCTGGGGGATGTTGTATCGAAGCCGGTTTGCAACGCTGATTGGATGTTGTCGCATTTACTATTGGGGAGTCATTACTGTCCTCGGCCTTTTGGTTTGATTAAAGAGTTAGAGGACGTTTATCTGAGTCGGGCTGGGCAGTTGAAGGACGGTGACATCGAGACCTTCGCTGCGTTATCTGAGGCGCTGTTGTATTCGGGTGTATCGATGTGTATTGCTGGGAGCTCGGCGCCTGCGTCCGGGGCCGAACATCTCATTTCTCATACAATTGATATGCGAGCCTTGTTGAAGGGGCATGAGCACGACTTGCATGGCGCGCAGGTTGGTGTAGGAACGTCCTTTATGGTGCGTTTGTACCATCGCTTCTTGAAGCTTTCAGCAGACTCATTTAGGAATCAGGAGCCAGTTGATCTAGATCAATTGAAAAAGCATTTGACTGATTACTGGGAGAGAAATGCTGCGCCAGTCATTGAGCAAACATTGCAACAGTTTGACGAAGAGGGGCGCCCCCAGGTCTTGCCGGAGACCATTGCTTCGCGCTGGGACGAGATAAAGGAACGCGTCACGCCGTTTGTCGCGGGAGCGGAGAGAATTGAGCAAGCCTTGAGGGTCGCGGGGGCGAAGTATCACCCAGACCAGCTCGGTATGACCATGGGCGACTTTAAGACCATCGTCATGGAATGCTCTTATATTCGCAATCGATTTACATTGCTCCATGTCCTCAGAGACGCGGAGTTGCTCTCTGATATGACGGATCAAGTCTTGGCGGAGTGGACACGATAGAACGTGTCTCAATCTGAGTTCTATGTTGTGAATGTTGAGATTTGGCACCGCAGAGATTACTATAACGTTCACTAGGACTCATCTGCTTCTCTCTGAACGCAAAGGAAGTGCAATTCTATGTCTGACGAAACGAAAACAGAAGCGGCAACGAAGAAGGGACTGCCAAAGTTTTTACTTTTTGGATGTCTTCCCTTGTTTCTACTTTGTGTGTTGGCGCCGATTGCTTTCAACATGAGCGCGCAATCAGCAGTAAGTCAGAAAGTTGCGGATTTAGAGACGGCTCTCGCCGACTTTCGAGCGAAGCAGAAATACGACCGAACTCCACGCTTTGCCCCGACTATTAAGGGAAATGCGGTCGATTACTACAATGGAATTGAATATGTCACGATGATGCGTGAGAGTTGGAAAACGACTCCTCCTAAGAACCTCCCAGAGCTCGGCGAGTTAAAGGCGTTCGTCGGAAAAAAGGGCTCCGATTACGATTCGGCCTCTGCAGTCTTGGGAAAGCTCCTTTCACCGGAATATCGAAATGGAGAGGTTAAGGATAAGACGAACAAGAAATATGTCCTGAGTGATAAAGACCTCAAGGTTGTCACTGCATACATGGCAATGTTGAAATTTGTCGATGACGGATTGAGATGCGATCGCGTCGAGTGGAATTCTGATTTGGAAAAGGGCGCGAGCATGGAGATTCCGAATCTTCTCTCAATCCGTTTTGCAGCCGCCTTGATGAGCCATCGTGCGAGGATCTCAAAAGGGTCGAAGAAGATCGACGATTCTCTGCGTATTGTTGCGTTTGGTGAGGACCAGAGCCGTGGATTAACGCTCATTCAAAAAATGATTGCCGTATCTGTGATGAACATGGGTTATCGCTCGCTCCAGGAAACCATGGAAAGTCCTTTAAGCGAGGCTGACTATCAGCGAATTCTGACATTCTTGCTGAGTGTCGGAGCGGTCGACCAGGCTACCGCGATGAGATCTGAATATCTAGCTATGTCCTGTACTCTGGCGCAGGTCTCAGGTCGACAGGTCAATGGAGAGAAGCTTTCAGAGGAGGATCTGTTTCAGCTTGGAGATACGGGATTGCCCTCAATGTTCTTCGCCTCTGATTTCTTTTTGAACCGTGAATGGGACATCTACATCAAAATGAATGAAGAGTTCCTCTTGCCAATGAGCGAAATGAACAATGCGGAGCGCGTGAAGAAGCAAGAGGAGTTGGTGAAGTTTGTTGAGGGGAGCTGGTCGATTTTCGCCAAAATTGTGGCTCCTAACTACTCAGACTTTGCAAAGCAGTTTTTGCGGGCGGAGAACGCACCAAAAATAGTCGCTTTAACAGCTGCGGCTCATTTACATCGATTAAAGACGGGCAAGTTTCCCGAAGGAATTGACGCGCTAGCCGTCTATTTCCCCGAGAAGAAGCTGCCGCTAAACACGCTCCCCGAGACCCCTGCGAACTTTGACTACGAGTTAAAGGACGGTCAACTGACCATTAGCGCGCCAAGCGATAAAGACCTGATCTATCGCACTTGGATGCCCAAGTAGTTTATCACTCCGCTGCGTTCGTTATTCGAGTGAGTGTGAGTCTCGGAGACCAACTTCACTGATTCTCAGATACTTCTTCTCTTGCGTTCATTAGGACAGTCAGCGTTTTGGAAATGGCAGGATCAGACAGTATGATCGAACTGATCGTTGTCTTAGCGCAAGAGAAGAACCACGAAACATAGAGCGCTTTCCATCTATGAAGAGTTTGGGTCATGAGTAAGGGCGAAAGTACTATGAAATCTATATCAAGAGCTGTTTGCTTATTGTTGACGACGCTTGCGTTGCTTGGAACCCCGAATTGCTGGGCTCAGGGCAAGGAATCAAAGCAATCTAGGGCTGTGACTCAGCTCATTGAAAAGCTGTCGAGCAAAGATGAAAAAACTCGCGTGAAGGCCGCTATAGCCTTATCAAGAATGAAGTGGGGGGCGGGCAAGGCCGTCCCCTCTCTCATGAAGGCGGTCAGCGATCCAAGCAAGGAAGTAGCGCGTTTGGCAGCGTTTGCTCTGGGAGAAATGAGGGCTACAGAGGCGATTCCTCTACTAATAAAAAGCCTCAATGATAAGCACAGTGGGGTTCGCGAATCAGCGGCGTATTCGTTGGGGCGCATGGGAGAGAAGTCTGAATCGGCAGTTCCGGCGTTGATAAAAACGCTTGGTGATAAGAATGATCGGGTTCGTTACTTTACGACGGGCGCGCTTGGGGAAATTGGGCCAAAGGCGCAGTCTGCGGTGCCAGCTCTTATCAAATCATTGGAAAACCAAGATGAATCGGGGTTAGCAAAAGGAATCAAGACCCTCGGCATGATTCATTCGAGTCCGGAATTGACAATGCCCGTGTTGTTGAATCATCTCAGCGCGAAGGATAACAGGGTTCGGCAAGCCGTCTTTATGGCAATGGGTAGAATGGGGTCGAGTGCATTGCTGGCAACGTCAGATCTAATCAAGATCCTTGAAGATCCAAAGGATTCCCAGCGCAGAAGAGCCGCCGAAGTTTTGGGGAAGATTGGTCCAAAAGCAAGCGCCGCCATTCCGGCACTTTTGAAGCTAATGGGGAGCGAAGCGAAATGGGAGCAAATTTCGAGTATCAAGGCGCTTGAACAGATTGGTGCGAGCGCAGAATTAACAGTTCCAGCCTTGCTGAAGAATCTTAGCGCTAAAGATCAAAGGGTTCGAGAGGAGGTCTTAATTGCTTTAGGGAACTTGGGGGCGAAAGCTGCGCCAGCAACGTCAGATCTAATCAAGATCCTTGAAGATCCAAAGGATTCCCTGCACAGAGAAGTCGTTGAAGTTCTGGGGAAGATTGGTCCAAAAGCAGGCGCTGCTATTCCGGCACTCGTGAACTTAGAGAAGAGCAAAGATCGCAAACTCCAGATGAAGGTTGAAGCGGCGCTTATTAAAGTTCGAGTGGGCAAACTCACTGGAGTTAAAACGCTAACAAAGAACTTGTCCGGGGACAGGGATACTCGTGATTTTGCGCTAAAAGTACTAGAAGGCTTGGGTCCAAAAGGCGCTGCAGCGGCGCCAGCGCTGTGCAAGCTGTTAAGAAAATCAACGGACGAGAGCGTTCAGGAGCGAGTGGTTGGGATCTTAGACAAATTGGGCCCAGAAACGCCCGGTGTAGGCACTGCGCTAGTCAAGCTTCTCGACGACTCTGACAGTGGCTATTACTGGTTCGCCTATGAATTGCTTGAAAAATGGGGGGAGAGAGCCTTGCCTGCCCTGATTGAAGCTGCGAAACGCAAGAGCAAGTTCGAAATCAGATCGTCAGTTATAGACCTCCTGTCCGAGTGTGGGAGTCATTGTATTCCAACGATGGTCGAGCTTCTAAACGATCCCAATAGGAAGATCTGGAAGAAGGCTCTTGAAGAGCTTAAATCCAATCAACCCGAGTCGAATGCTGCGCTTATGAAAGTTGTTGCAAAGCACAAGGATGAAAAGATACGGACCGAGGTCTTCATGCTCTTGATGAATGTTAAGGAGGCACTGCCACTTTTAATCAAAGGCCTTTCCGATAAGAATGCTCAAATACGGCGGTTGTCTGCGCTTTATCTTGGCGAACGGAGGATCGAGAAGGCGATTCCAAAGCTTATTCAAGCGCTCAGTGATGAGAACGAAGATGTTGCGACTTCAGCCGCTCTTGCGCTCGGTGAATTTCATCAAAAATCAGCTGCTGGCGTTCCTGCGCTCATTAAAAATTTGGGGCGTAAAACAGCTTGGGGACGAAAGTCCGCAGTTTGGACTCTAGGTGAGATTGGACCGAAAGCAGCCGCAGCTGTTCCCCAGCTCATTCAAGTCCTGTCAGATAAGGACACGCATGTTCGAAGTTTCACGGCATTGACGTTGGGGAAGATCGGAGCGAATGCGCCCACTGTGATTCCAGCTCTTGTCAAAGCCCTGTCGGACAAGGAGCCCTCTGTTCGACAAGGGGCTGTTACTGCGCTTGGTGACTACCAATCGAAAGCGAAGAGCGTCGCCCCAGCCGTGCTTAAACTACTCAAAGATCGGTCTGACATGGTTCGCGAGGCCGCTTCGAAAGCAATAGCCCGTCTCGATAACTCGTCAAAAGAGGTCTTAGATGCGTTGATTGCTAGTCTGAATGACAAAGACCCGAGGGTCGTGGAGAACGCCAAAGTCGCGCTGAAATACTTAACTCGGAAAAAATGAAAGATTGGCTATTTGGGAGGCCTTGCGTTGCCTGACTTCCCAGCCAATCCTTCAAATAAATCCGTTTACGAGTCGGTGTTAACTCCGCGTGAAGTATTGGAAATCAATCGTCGGCTTAAAGACCTGGCCGGGTTTGAGGTCGAGCTTCCATTGGACTCGGGAGCTGTTGTTGAGCATCGTTTGACGTCGGTAGTCGGCCCAGTCTCTTGCGTCGTATGGGAGCAGCTTGATGGCTCCGGAATCGCTCGCCGCGGTGGCCTTTCCGCCGACGCTTAGATTAATTTCAATTTTAATCGTTGAGTTCTTGTGGTTGCAGACTTCGACTCTGGCTTTGTTCTTGAGTTGCACGTAGTAGTAGCCATTCCATTTCGTCTTTTTGTCTTCGCGGCTGTCTTCCCAAAATTTGGTGAAGCCCCGGACGTCGACGGCGACGGTCACGGGGATTCGGACGCTGTCTCCTGGTGAGGTGTAGGTGAGTAGCTCTTGAGCGAGAGGTTGTTGTCCACTCATGAGCATAGCGGCGCCAGTAGTCCAGGGCATTTTGAGTGTGTTTTCCAATTCAATTTGATGCCAGACTTTGTTTTTAGAGAGGGCTAAAGGCGAACCCTGATTATTACGCGTCTTGGTACCTTTCAGTTGAATGTCCCAGGTGTAGACATCTTTGTAGGGGACTTTGGCGGTGAAGATGGGGACTGCGCAACGTTGGGACTTCGCGAGGGTGATGGGTGGCAGTTTGTAAATGAAGAGGTCTTGGTTGCCTTTACCGGACAGCTCTTTAGGGAGTTCGCTTGCGCCGCCGCTAGAGCTTCCTGCTGCGTCCCGGCGAAATTCACTGGAGCGTTGACCATAGGCGGCATTACTGAATTGCTGGGCGCGGTTCATGAGTTGGGGCGCGGCTTGGACGAGTGTTCGTCGAAGGGTCGCTTCGAGGATGAGGGGACTGACGGCGTTTTTGAAGCGGAAGTTTGGGACGCCGACGACGATGTCGATGGGGACATTTTTTAGGTCTTCGGCTTCGTTGAGAATCTCGGCTTGAAGATTGAGCTCGGCTTCTTGTTTTCCATTGGTGTTTAAGAGGTTGACTCGATAGGTCGGGACCCAACGGATGCCGGGACGGAAGTAAACAATGTGAATCTTTTGGGCTTTGCCGGGGGTGTCAAACTTCAGCGTGAGGCGCTTGTGTTTTTTGCTTTCGTGGACGGTCTTTGTGATGGTGGTCTTCATGTCTTTAATTGTGAGTTGTTGAATTTGGCTAATTCGCAGGAGGTGGTCGCCGTCTTTTGCTCGGAGAATGAAGCTGTCGCCGGTGATTTGCTCGTGAAGGACCGTGTTGTCTGGGCTCGGTTGGGGACGGAAGGACCGGCTGATTGTGGCTGGATTTACCTTCTTTTTAGTGGCGAGGACCTCGTGGATTTTGCCGCTGAGGAATTGATCTTTGCCAAGTTTGATATTGCAGTCTCGACCTTTGTTGGCGAGGAGAATCTCAAGGCGGTCTTGGCAGAGCTCGTCTTTACTGGTTTTGATTTTGGCTTTGCGCCAGCCTGCGGTCATGGAGATGAGGCGTCCGTTTTCAGATCGCGCCCAGAATGAGCCGAGTATTGCTGAGTCTGGGACCTTATCAAGGTGAACCTCGCCGTTGGCGTCGGCGGTCGCTGTGGCGCTCTTGACGATCATGCAGAAGCCATCCTTAAAGACGATGACCTTTTCGGTTTTTGTGGTCAGAGTGCTTTCGGCGTTGGCGGCAGTGCTCAGACAGAGTGGGACTGTGAGGGCGCAGGCGAGGGCGCACATTGATTTAGAGAGTCCAGTCACGGGGTAGCCTCATTCCTTGAATGATTTGTTGATCGAGTGACCTGCAAGGATAAAGGACTTTCTCTGGCGGCGCTGTAACGACCTTGTAACTGACACAGAGTTTTTGCCGACAAGCTTCAGGCGGGTTGCCAACTGTGAAGATAAATGGCCTTGCCGTCGCTGGAACAGCTGCTAAAGAGGACGCGGCCGTCGTCGTTAATAGCGCAAGCATCGAAATAGACCTTTGTCTTTTTTAGAACTTTCGTGTCGACCTTGCTACCAATGTGAAAACGAAGAAGATCATCCTCAAGGATCTTGTTGCTCCCACAGACAATGTATTGGCCATTTGGACTAGATGCGAAGGGATTTGAATCGGCCTTGCGTAGTTTGTTCTTTAGTTTTGCGCCGTCGGGGATGCTGCTCAGGCGGACGCCGGGGATGTGCTTCGAGACGAAGACCGTTTCATTCTCACAAAAACCAAGCGGCTCTCCATATTCTCCTCGAATGCTAAGCAGCGGCTTCATGTCTGGCCAATTTAATATGTGGAGAGTGCCAAATTTTTGCCCGAGGGCGACGTACTGTCCTGATGGGGAGCAGACTATTTTCGTCAAGTCTTCGAGCTTGTTCTTTATTTTGTGCTCCTGAAATTCCTGTGTTTCAGGGTCAAAGCGTGCGAAGCCTTTCTTTAGACCAATGAATGCAACTCCGTCGTTGGTGATTGCGAGAGCTTCGGAGCATGGGAGCTTCTTGCTCGTGTTGGTTTCGGCGACCTCAAATCCGTCGATTTTATAGATGGTGACTTTCTTAGTCGCCATAATGGCTGAGGCCCAATTTCCATTGGGGCTGAGTGCGACGGCGATTGCGTCTCTCTTGCTTTTGAAGAGTTGTTTTGTGTCCAGCTCTTTGAGGTCTTCGGACCAAAAGCACAGACGTCCGTCATCGGTCAGGGTGATCGCTCCGTTCCGTGGACCCTCTGCGATGCAATTGATTCGCTGGCTGTGTTTTGTTTTGACGCGGCTCTGGTTGTTCTTTGCTCCGCCAAGCTTGAAGAAGACAGCGCGATAGGGTTCGCTCACGAAGGCTTGGGCGAGCTTAATTGTGGCGGCTTTGAAGCGTTCTTTTTCGAGTCGTTTCTTGAATTTGGCGGCGGTTTCTTTCGGCTGAAACGCTGTGCTTTGGCTGAGCATTGCTTGAACGCCAGACCAGACTTCTCTGCGGTAATCTCCGTCTTTGTTGAAGCGGGCGTCTTCCTTGAACTGCTTTTTTGTCAACTTTAGTTTTTCAATGAGGCGGCACGCGCCAATGACAAAATCGGAGTGATGGAACTCCTGTAGCTCCCAGAGAAAAGGTGCCAAGCCTGCTTCTGGTTCGACCAGCTGTTCCAGAACAAGGTCGTGGACAACAGCTTGGAGCTTGGGTTTCTCGCATTTCTTACCTTCGGTGAGGATGTAAAGGGGAGTCGCGTCTGGATCGGCGCGAAAGAGCAGGGCGGCTTTGGCTGGAGTGAGATTGTCAGCGGATAACACTTCTAAGATTCCGATTCGACCTAGTTGTTCCATGGTTGAACCGGTGCAATAGAAGGGGCGATGACTGTTTTTGAAGTCGTTTTCAGAAGGGTCCCAGAGCTCTTCGAGGATTCGGACGATGGCCGAAGAATCGGCGACAGATAAGGAAACGGCTATGAGGCGGCGGAGACGGCGTCGTCCACGATAAAAGCTCCGCCCGCGATGTTTGCTGTCCCGGATGAATTGGTTAAGGGAGTTCTGAAAAGCTTGCTCTGCGATCGCGAGCGTTTCTTTGCTGGGATCGAGGGTTAACCATGTATCAACAAGCAGTTCTCTTTGGATGCTCTGAATAGTGCTGGATGGTTTCCCTGGCTGATGGCTCAGGTCTATGAAGAGGGGCAGGTTGATAGAGAGGGATTCGATGCTGAGGGGGTTCTTGTCGGGGACAATTTGGTCGGTTGCGAGGGCGCTGAGGGCGGCGCTTAAGTCTTTCTCGGTGTATTGCTTTTGGAGAACGGAGAGGGCTTTTTTGCTCCGCGAAGAGAGCACAGCAGGATCGATCGTTGTGTACCGGGACTTCTTTGACGGGAAGGGAGACTTGCCTTCATTCCAAGCCTGATCGAGCGCCTTTGTCAGGCTTGCTTCAAAGTTGTTGGGAAACAATGCACCTGATTTTTGAGTCATGGAGTGTCCGATCGGCGGGAGTTCAAGTCGGGGATTGGATCTTAGAATCTTTTATATCGGACATTGTCGGAAGAGGAGTCTAGAGACGGGGGAGAATTCAAGTCGACATTAATTTTGAGAAGATATTGGAAGGAAAGCAAAAGTCGCATGTTCTGACTTTGAGGTCTTAAATTTTAGGGGCAAAAGAGGCAGGCGTCGGAATGGAATTCGACGTGGCTTGAGTAAAGATTGTTTGGCAGTGTGATGGTTTTAGTGTTTGAAGATTACAAAATTCAGAATCAGCGTTGGCCTATTGAAGGACGCCATATTTTGGCGCAATTTGACGAGGACACCATTGTTGTCTATCAGGCGTACAATTCTGCGATCGCCAATTTTGCGAGCCGCGCCAACTGTTTCGGCGGGCCCTTTAAGATGACTCGAATGAGTTGGATTAAGCCGAATTTTCTGTGGATGATGTTTCGCTGCGGTTGGGCATCGAAGCCGAATCAAGAGTGTGTGCTTGCTATTCGGATGAAGCGCACGCCCTTCGATTTTATTCTCAGTGAGGCGATTCATTCCTCTTTCATCTCTGAAGTTTACAAAGATCGTGAGGCATGGAAGCAGCGGCTCTCTGATTCTGATGTTCGCTTACAGTGGGATCCTGACCACGATCCGAGTGGCGAGAAGCAAACGCGTCGAGCCATTCAGTTGGGTTTGCGAGGAAAAACATTGGAATCGTATGCCAAGGATTGGATTGTCGATATTGAGGATGTCTCCGAGCAGGTCAGAGACTTGGCCCGGGCGAAGTCGGCTGCGGAGCCCTTGTTGATTCCAAAAGAAGACGTTTATCCGGTTTTGAATGACGAGGTCGTGAGGCATCTTGGTCTATCACCTTGGCCGATGAAAACAGAGAATTAGAAAACGAGGATCGTAGAAATGGCTCATTACCAATCCATCGACGAAAACGTCTTTGTCGTCTCGGATTTCTTCTCCCCAGAGGAATGCCAAGCCTACATTGAATTGAGTGAGGGCATGGGGTATGGCGATGCGCCGATCACGACGTCGATGGGTTTTATCATGAGGCCGGATATTCGTAACAACACTCGGGTCATCCTCGATGACAAAGAGCGCGCCAATGTGCTCTGGGAGCGCGCAAAGGAATACTTGCCGAAGGTCGATTCATTGAAGCCTATTGGAGTGAATGAGCGCTTTCGCTTCTATCGCTATGACCCAGGTGAGAAGTTCTATTGGCATAGGGACGGATACTACGCCCGTGACAATGGGGAGCGAAGCTACTACACCTTCATGATTTACCTTAACGACGGGTATGAGGGGGGAGAGACGAGCTTCACCTTCGGAAAAATACCGCCCAAACAGGGCATGGCGTTGTTCTTCTTGCACCCCTTGCTTCATCAGGGAGATGAAGTCTCTGAGGGGCGCAAGTATGTCCTCAGAACAGATGTAATGTACAGCCTCTATTGATTCCCAGGGTCGTAGTGTAGAAATTTGAAGCCTTCACTCAGTTCTATGTGAATAAAGAACGGTGGAGGCTCCTTTTATATATAGTCTTCGTCCAATCTTGGAATCTTTGCTAGGCTTTGGCCACGGCGAGCTCGCCCAGAAATATAGAATTTGCAAGCTTTCATTGGGCTCGGAACGTCCCAATCAGTTCACAACGTCAATTTCAGATCCGCTCTAGGAGTTTTGAATGTCCAAATTAACGATCACATCCCTATCGCTTCTCACTTTCATTGCGCTGACGTCGACAGCTCAGGCTCAGGGAACGGAAGAGAAAACCAAGACGGTCACCATTACAAAGAAGGCTTACGCGAAGGGAGACGTGATCTCCGTTGCGCGGTCTTTTGAAATGGATATGAAAATGACCATAACCATGCCTCCTCAGGGGAACCAACCTCCTGCGCCTCCCCAAGTCACTGATCAGAAAGGCTCCAATCAAGATGATCGCCTCCTTGAGATTCTTGAAGTGAAGAAAGGAAAGATCACCAAAGTCAAATTGACCTTTGAGAAGAAGGTCCAGACCATGGATATGGGGCCTCAAATGGGCGGCGCTCAAGAGCGTCCTGATAGCTTGGATAAACTTTCATTTACCATTGAAAAGGTTGGGGACACCTGGTCGATCGTAAACAAGGACGGCCCCGTTGCTGAGGGCGACATGCAGAAGATTAAGCGCCTCACAAAGCCAATCTTTGACTTTCAAGGCAACAGTCTCGCCGAGGCCATTCCAGCAAAGACCTTGAAGGTTGGCGCTGAAATCAAAGCCGACGTCGAGGTCCTCAAAGACCTCCTCGATATGCGCAACCAAGCCTTCAAATTTTCCGAGCACAAGCTTGTTCTCACCGGGACAAAGAAGATCAATGGCAAAGATCACGCCCTCTTCGATGTCAAGTTCTCCGCGCAGAATGAGGGAGGCGCTGGAGCAGCAGGAGCCATGGTCATGAAAATATCCGGCGACGGTAAGCTCGTTGTCGATGTCGCGACTGGTCGTCAACGCTCACTCACTCTCTCTGGATCGCCCAAAATGGATTCAAAACCAAACGCGCAATTCAGTATGCACGGCGACGGTGAGATTAAGATCGAAGAGAAAGTGAAACTGGAATCAAAAGACGAGGAAGAAAAAGAAGAGAAGAAAGATAAGTGAGTTTCGCCGGGCTTCCTGGTGAATGAACCGACTCGTTTTGCTGTTAAAGGGTTGTTCCGATAGAATCGGTCAACCCTTTCTTTTTTTTCGGAGGATAAACCATGTTCCGTTCGTTGCTGCTTGGTACATTGCTTTGCTTAACGGCTGTGCCCGCCTATGCTCAAGACTCAAAGCCAGTGACTGTCACCATAAAGAAGAGAGCCTTGGTCGTCGGGGATGTCCTCACTTTTGCCGTGACGAGGAAGAAGAAAATGGGGATGACCCTCACGTCGAACGACGACCCGACACGCTCGGACAAAATGGACCGGGTCATTGATGCGGTTGCTGGCAAAACTATTGAGATTATTGAAGTGAAGGATGGAAAGGTCACAAAGATTAAGGTGACCTTCGGCAAAATCGCCAAGGTCGTCCATGACAAGCAACGCACGGACTCAGGCGAGGAAGATAAGGACCCGCTGTCTGGACGGTCCTTCACTGTGAGTCACGCCGATAAGAAGCTGATCATCAAGACAGCCAAAGGCGAGGTGGACGCCAGTGATGAGTATAGCGTGACAAAGGCGATCAAGTGGTTCTTTGAAGAGCAGGGCCGTGGATTCGCAGGGGCGCTTCCCTCAACTCCCATTAAATTAAACGCCGAGTTTGCGCCTCCCCTCAGTGCCCTCAGACGACTCCTTGAGATAAAAAAAGAAGATAAGAACTCCCAAATCACGAAGCCCAAGATGGTCTTCAAGGGGCTTGTGAAATTGGGGGATGTTCATTGCGCGAAGTTTGCTTTGAGCGCGGACGCCAAGTCGGAGAAGTTTGGTCCCATGAAGGCGTTGATCATGAGTATGAAGGCGAAGGGGATGGTCTTCGTCGAGGTTGAGACCGGACGGGTCCTATCCATTCAATCTTCCAGCAAGGTTGTCATGGGATCGGCTCCGAATAAGCTCTTCAAAGCGACGGGGGCAGGCTCGACGGCTCAAACGCATACAATGAAATACTCGGTGGCCAGCTCCAACATGAATCCGACTCCGAAGAAGTAAGGCCGGCCTTCCGCTCGTTTATCGGTCGACCATAGAACGGCTTTAGAAGGCGCCGCTTAAGAATGGGTTGCGTGTTCTCTCTTCCCCAATAATCGTGTCAGGGCCGTGCCCTGGGATCACGCGGGTGTCGTCGTCGAGGCTGAGTAACTTGCCTTTAATGGAGGATAGCATCGCGTCCTGATCGCCTCCCCAGAGGTCTGTGCGCCCGACGCCGCGCTTGAAGAGGGTGTCTCCGCTGAGGAGGACCTGCTCTTCGCTGGCGCCTTTCTCCGACTTGCGACGGACGCAAAAGCAGACCGAGCCTGGGGTGTGCCCCGGTGTGTGTAGGACTAAGGCGAAGCCCTTTCCAAAAGAGAGCAGCTCGTTGTCTTTGAGCTCTGTTTTGGTTTTTGTCACTTCGGGGGCGCTGCCGAGCCCGAGCATGCGCCCTTGCATGTCGAGATTCTCATAGAGGAAGTTGTCCCCTGGGTGAAGCATAACCTCGCCCCCAGCGCGGTCATGAAGTTCTTTTGTGCCCCAGACATGGTCGATGTGAGCGTGGGTGTGGACGATTTTTTTGACGCTGAGATCGTGGTGTTTGAGGATCTCCATGATCTTGTCAATGTCGCCGCCGGGATCGACGACGATGGCTTCTTTGGTGTCTTCGCAGCCGAGAATGGTGCAATTGCATTGAAGCAGTCCAACGGGGAGAGATTCGATAATCATTGGAAGCGGGCTTTCTAATGGGGCGGAGCTGAGTTTTTAAGACGGTGGGAATATCAAGCGCTAGGCTTTGACGCCGATTGTGACGCCTTTAAAGCGGGCCGGGGCGCAGCCGTGAGACATCTCAGCGACTTGACCAGGTTGACCTTTTCCGCAATTGGCGATGCCGATGAGTTCCCATTCGTCGTGACCGCAAATGGCGTCACAGGAGCGCCAAAAGCGTGGGGTCATATCTTGATAGTTGGGGTTGCGCAGCAGGCGGCCTTTCTTGCCGTCCTTGATCTCCCAGGCCGCTTCACAGCCAAATTGGAAGTTGAGGCGTCGTTGGTCGATGGACCAGCTCTTATTGTTGTCCATCAAGATGCCGTCTTTGGTATCTCCTATGAGGTCTTCAAGGCTGCCTTCGTTGGGCATGAGACTGAGGTTTGGAATACGCGTGATGGGCACGTTGCTCCAACCTTGAGCGCGGTTGCAACCGTTGGACTTTTGGTTGAGGAAAGGCGCGCTGTCTCGGGTCGTGAAGTAGTCGACGAAGAGCCCGTTTTGAACGATGTGCCAGCGTTTCGCGGGGACGCCATCGTCGTCGTAGCCTTGGGTGGCGAGGCCGCCAGGGACGGTGTTATCGGCGACGAGGTTGACCAGGTCGGAGCCGTAGCGGAATTCGTTTTGGTTCTTGGTGAGATTGAAGCTTGTTCCTGCGAAGTCTGCTTCCCAGCCGAGGACCCGGTCGAGTTCATTGGGGTGACCGACAGACTCGTGAATCTGTAGGCAGAGTTGGCTGGGCATGAGGATGAGGTCGGTCTCGACGGAGGGACAAACGGGGGCGGTGGTGAGGGCGATGGCCTCGTCCCTGACGCGGTCGGCGTTTTCGAGGAGCTTTGAGGCGGTGACGAGTTCGTAGCCGCCGCTTTTGTATATGCCGCCGAAGGACATGGGGTAGGAGCGAATCTGAACTTCCCCGTCTTGGACGGCGGTGGCGCTGTATCCGGTGCCGACGCGGGTGATTTCTTGAGTGATCCAGCTGCCCTCTGAAGAGGCGAAGTATTGCTTCTCTCTGAGGAAGCTCATCATGGATTGGGCGCGCTTGATTCGTTCGTCCTTGCGGAGGATTTCGTCGACGGAGAGGAGAAGCTCTAAGCGGGTTTCAAGGGGGACCTTGAAGGGGTTCTCCATGACTGGTGTGCACCAGGTGTCTTGATAGGAGCCGAGTTCGGAGAGCCGTGTGCTTTCGAAGTTGACCTTGGCTCCGGCGGCGGCGATGCGGCATGCGCGTTCGGAGGCGGTGGTGATGGAGGCTTCGGAGATGTCTGGGCAGGAGGCGAAGCCCCAGGCGCCATCAACGATGACACGGATTCCGAGGCCGAGGTCGTCAGAGAAATCGGTGTGAGAAATTTGCCCGTTGAGGACGTTGAGGTCTTCGCGGCGGACGTCGACGATTCGGACATCGGCATAGCTGGCGCCACGGCTACGAGCCACATCGAGAGCTTTTTGGCAGAGATTTTTCATGATTAAAACTCCGTCGTGGAAGTGATTTGGAAGTCGTGAACGCGGACGGCGGGGGCGACGACGCGGGCGCCAAACAGCGCGCCTTCGGCGCGGACGGCGCGACTGAGGGCATCAATCTTGCTGAGCACTTCAAGAATGCTGATGGTAAAGCGGAAGTTGCAAAGGGGTTTGGTGATCACACCGTCTTTGATTTGAGAAACCCCGGAGCGGCTCATCCCGGTGATCGAGAGTTCCGTGGGGTTGACGACGTTGCAGTAGTGGAATCGTTGTATGAGCAAGCCGTTGTCGACACCGGCGATGAGGTCATGGACGGTGTTCTCTGGGTTGCCTTCGAAAATGATGTTCCGAGCTTGGGGGCCGGTGTTATTGGGTTGTTGCAGGGAGTGGCCCGTCGTTTTTTGGCCGTCACCGTGGGCGGCTGCGCTGGCGCGGTCCCAACAAAGTCCGCTGGCCTTGCCTTGGTCGATAAGGGCGACTCGGTCTGAGGAACTCCCTTCGAGGTCCCATGGGCGCCCAGGCATTCTGGGGTCGTAGGGGTTGTCGGTGATCGTGACATTCTCGCCGAAGTGCTGCCCGCCGAGCTGGCCCTTGAGGTAGCTGCGATTCTCGGAGAAGGCTTGGCCGTTGAAGCCGAGGCGAGCGAGGAAAAAGACTAGCTCGGAGACGGCGGCGGGTTTGAGGATTGCGGTGTAGCGCCCAGGAGCGAGGGGCTGGGGATTTTGGGTCTTGTCGGCGATTCGGATCGCGTCACTCTGAACGATGTCTGTGTCGAGCTTGGAAGGGTCATGGTGAGCTCTTGTGGCCCAACCTTCGCCGTTTCCTTGGGGGGCGGTGACGGTTGAGGAGAAGACGGCGTTTGAGGATGGGTGATAGGCGAAGAGGCCATGGGTGTTTGCGTAGGCTTCCGCGAGGGTGTCTATCTGATATCGGCCA
>JARGOJ010000927.1:1302-3896 GCA_029210225.1 Planctomycetota bacterium | reverse complement strand
TAACCAACACGATCACCAAGACCAGCAAGCAAAGAACCAGGGCGACGCCGCGTTCTTTGTCGGCCTTCACGAGGTGAGGCATGCGTGTGAGTTTTGAGATCTTCATAAGCTTTTCCATCGATACCTTGGGTTCAATACATGGACGCTCAGCTTCGCGAAGAGTTTATACAGAATTTAAGGAAAGGCTAGGAGTTATCCACCTTCGGACAAAATTCCTGGCGGGCAGATTGGATGCTTCTGGCTATGAGTAAGCTTCTGTGCGGTTTAGAGGTCTCGCTCTTCTCGGAGCAGCATAAGAATATCTTTGAGTTGTTCCTGAACAATGATCTGCCCAGCAATCTGTTGAGATACAGCTTGGAGGAGTCCGCTGAGGAACTTAAAGGTGATGAACATGAAAATCGCGGCGAGGGTGCCGGCTATGGCGCAAAAAATCTGATACTTGTCCGCCCCCTGGCTTAGGAGGTAGGGCGTGAATCCTGCGCCGATAAGTAGAAGGCCGAGGACATAGGCGAAGAGAAGCAAGAGGTCTGAGAGGTCGTGGAGGCTTTTGACCGAGGCGCTCTGATCGTGGATAATCGGTCCGAGGCTAAAAGACGGCGTTTTCGGTGTGTCCTGGGAGGACGCAGGGGTCTGAGGACGTTCGAGGACGTTGATCGTTCCACAATTTTGACATGGAATTTCCCGGCCCCGAAGACTGTCGGGGGCGGTGATCTTCTGATCACATTGAACGCAGGGATAGTTGAGCATTCAGGACCGCCTTGGCTCCGACTTTACACGTGAAGTGGGAGGGAAAGTTCCGATGTATCCTTGAAAAGCTGGCTGGTCAAGCATCCGATACCAAACCGGCGTCGGGGAAATCGTTGGGCATCATACGCGGCGGTTCATGCTCGGGATCGCAGCGATACTTGACAAAATCAGTGATGCCTTCTTCCCGGAGGAGATCTTCGTCAATGTAGGCGTTTCCTGATTGACGCCCAGGCTTCTTGGAGACGATCGCGAGGACCGCGTCGGCCATGACATCCGCTTTGCGCCAGGTTTTCGGGTCCCCGAGCTTAAAGTTGATGGTCGCTTGGCTCTCAATGGCGGTGGCGGGCCAGAGGGCGTTTATTGAGAAGGGCTCATCGGCCATTTCCTGAGCGAGTCCATGAGCCAGCATTGTCATACCCCACTTGCTAAGTAAGTATCCTACTTTTCCCGGAAGTGACGCAAGGTTGATAGGTGGAGAAAAGGTGAGCACATGCCCACCGTCATTTTTGAGCATGTGCGGGATCGCCATTTGGGTGCTGTAAAAGGAGGCGCGGGCGTTGACTTGGTGAACGAGGTCGAAGCGCTTCATCGGTGTTTCGACGACGGGTTTCCACCAGAGGGCGCCAGCGTTGTTGATGAGAATATCGAGGCGGCCAAATTCGTCGACGGTCTTTTGGATCATGGCTTCAAGCATGGCGTCTTCGCGCACATCGACTTGAAGGGCGAGGGCTTTCACTCCGAGGGCTTCCGCTTCCTCTTTGACAGTGTAGATGGATCCTGGGAGACCGGGCTTCTCTTCGACGCTCTTCGCCGCGATGACGACGTTGCAGCCATTTTCTGCGAGCTTCAAAGCGACGCAGCGGCCAATTCCTCGGCTGGCACCAGTGATGATGGCGACCTTACCAGCGAGCACTTGATCCGTCATGGGCTTTCCTTCTTCCAAATTCAATCAACGGGCTGCTCCAATATACTGAGAAATGGTGGGGATTGTTGGGTGCATTTTGAGATGAAACAAAGAGACGCGCAAAAGGCTTCTGTGTCACAAATGAAACATAAATGAATGGAATGATTTTCGACTCATTTGACTAAGTCTAGCGTTAGTAAGTTGTTAAGTATTTCGAGGGAATTGGCGCGCTTTTTTCTTGTTAATGGAGCAGAAATCAGTTGGGATAAAAATCCAACGGTTAGAAATCTGGGAAGGGATCGATCGCATGGATAAGATTTGGAACGCGGCAAAAAGCTCCTGGGACTTCGTCTCAACGAAGGCCTCTGAGGCTGTCGACGCGGCAGTTGAAATCGCGACAGACGTCGTTGACACTGTGAAGTCTGGCTGGGAAGAGTTGACCTCTTCAGGTTGGAAGCACGCTCTCGAGGTCGCTGCCCCCTATCTCGTCGCGGCTGGAATCGGCATTTTAGTTGGTGTTGGCCCAGTGATCGCCGCTGGCGCCTATGCGCTCTACGAAGCTTACATCGATAAAGATGGCCAAGTTCAAAAAGTCTTGCTCTCCACAGATCCTGACGCGAGCATGCCTGACGGCTTGACTGGCGACGGTCCTGTTCTTCCTTCTGAATACCAAGGTGACGACGATCTCCTCGCCGAGCAAGGTGTCAACGAAGTGGCCCCCGCAGGCTCGAATCTTACCAGCGACGGTGCATTCAATTCTAACTCTCAAGTCGCTTCAAATGGCGTCCAGACACCCGGCATGACCAACGCCCTTGGTGGTGTGACCGGCGGAATGGGTGGCGCGGACGATCCAAACAACCCTGCGAACCAAGACCCTAATAATCCTGCCAACCAGCTACCTGGAACGGGTTTAGACGGACAGAACCCCAATACAACCGGCCTT
>JARGOJ010000927.1:0-1292 GCA_029210225.1 Planctomycetota bacterium | reverse complement strand
AACGGCCAACTGCCAAGCAACGGCTCACAAATCGGCTCGACAAACCCCAACGGTGGCCTCGGCAACGGTGGCCTACCAAGCGGCGGAGGCACTGGTAGCACCGGTTCAAACGCCGGAAGCAACGGCTCGAACCAAACGAACCCGGGATCAACGGGCGGCTCAAACCCCGGATCAACGGGCGGCTCAAACCCAGGCCTCCCCGGCTCTGATCTTGGCGGCTCTGACCTCGGCGGTGGCACTCTCCCAGGGCAACCTGGAAGTGGAAACACTGGAACCACCGGTGGCGGCCTGCCCAATGACGACCTCGGAACCATTCCTGGAAACAACTCGGGAACAAGCGGCCAAACTGGAAGCGGCACAAACGGTTCAACTACCGGCGGCCAAAACGGCAACGGCACGGGAACAGACACCGGTTCTAATAATGGTTCAACGACAGGTTCAAACGGAACGACGACAGGTTCAAACGGATCAACAACAGGTGGCGACACAGGCTCGGGCACTGGAACAAACAACGGCGGCCTTCCAGGCACCGATTTAGGTGGCTCGGACACAGGTTCCACAACAGGCGGAAACAATGGCCTTCCTGGCTCCGGTAACCAAAGCGGGAATACCACGGGCTCAGGCAACCAAAATGGAAGCAACGGCTCGGGTTCAAACTCAGGAAACAACTCACTCGACCTCCCCGGTGGGCTCGGCTCAGGCACGAACTCGGGAACAAACGGCTCAGGTTCAAGTTCTGGGAACACTCTCCCCGGTTCAAATCTTCCTGGCTCGAACAATGGCGGCCTCAACGGCGGCTCAAACAACGGCGGCGTGAGTGGTGGCTCAAGCGGCGGATCCAATGGCGGATCGAACTTTGGCGGCGGCGCAACCCTCGGTGGCGGCACAAACCAAGGCGCTGGCAACGGCAGCCTCGCAAACGGCACCAATCCAGACGGAACAAGCGGAGCAGCCGGCGGCACCGGCGCTGGAAGCACTCCTAGCGACGGAGTCATGGGCAGCGGCGTCCCCGGAACACTTCCTGGTGGAAGCCCAACAGATCAAGGCGACAACTCAGGCTCTCCAAACGCTTCAAGCGGCGTGAACGGAAACGTTGGCGCTGGCACAGGAAAAGACAAGGACGACGAAGCCGCTGTCGAACTCGACAAAGTAAAGGGACGCGTCGTTCTCTACCCAATCCCAGAAGACGAACTCGAAAAGAAGAAGCTCACTGAAGCCCAAAAGGCAAAGCGCCTCCTCGAAGAGCTTCGCTGGCTCGAAGAAGAAGTCGCCACCTGGAAACAAAGCGATCT
>JARGOJ010000926.1 GCA_029210225.1 Planctomycetota bacterium | reverse complement strand
GCAAATGAAGCTCAGGGGCTCTAGTGCTTAGTCATCTTTGAAAACATGTTCTTTTGGGCGCGGTATTTGTCTAAGCTGTTTGTTTAAAACTAACAGAGAAACAGGACATATGCCCAATAAAAGATATATCGTTCGGCATAGCAAGGCCGAACGCCAAACTCTGCTATCTCTCGTGAACAAAGCTGAATGAATAAGTTTTAGCGTGGGAAATCGAGCGAAGTGACTACATCGTTGGAGTGGATTGGCAATTTACAACAGGCGATGCGCGAGTCAAATTGAAGAGCCTTTACCCAAGGTTTGAAAGATGACTGGGCACAAACTGCGAGTTTGATGCCTCCCAGCGGCTGGTCAAGTCGACCGATAGCGGTGGTCAAACGATCAAGCACATCTACGGTCCTTTCATTCCTTAGAATCGCTAGTTGCCTGGCAAAGGCGGTCTTGTAATTCGCTCCCGCCCTAACTTGAGAACTCTGTAACATTC
The DNA here is from genome assembly GCA_029210225.1 of Planctomycetota bacterium. Taxonomy (GTDB): domain Bacteria; phylum Planctomycetota; class J058; order J058; family JARGOJ01; genus JARGOJ01. The sequence continues at coordinate 3,417 of JARGOJ010000926.1, read as the reverse complement.
AACATTTATGAAAGTAAAGAATGCGATTAGATAGATTCCTCGACTCTTGGAACGATCTGAAAACTCGCGAAGCTGAAGTTGTCCGATTAGAGGGGATATTAGTTTCGGATGGGGATGGTTTTTATGTTTCTACTGAAGACATAGATTCCTATAGAAAGAGAGGGGTAGCAATCAATGATAGTTCGCTGCTGCCACGATTAAAAATGGGTATATCAGGCTTTGGGGGCAGTTCTTATTGCGATGTTTCGGCAGTTGTTGTGAGCGGGAAAGTCATCGAGTCAAGTCAGGGGTTGGAACTGTCTTCAGTCTCGTATCTCAAGTGCCTTCCCCATAGAGACAAAGCTAACTATGAACAGGATTTCTACCCCATGTTTCCTCAGTTACCAAATAGAGATTCGTTCTTTTGTCAAGTTACTGAGGCTATCGATATGGAGGATGCAAGCCTGATTGGCGTCTTAACTTTCAAAAGAAGGTCTGGGGTCCTCTCGTACAAGGCGGGTTCAAGTCGTTTAGAGAGTGTTGTTATTGAATGTGAAAAACTCGATTCACTACTCTGTGCGCATATCTCGCCGCAAGAGGCTTGGCCAACTTGGACACTACCTGCGCTTCTGAAGGGCAGCTTTAGATCGACTAGAAAGGGAAAATGCCTTGCCATGTTGAAGAGCCTCGAATCAATCACTGTCTTAGATAGCCGTATTGGCATGTCAGTGGCTCTTAAACCCCATATTTAAAAGGCTGAACTACACAATATCTATATCGTTATTGCTATTTAGTCGTTTGCATTGACCAATCCAGAAGAATTGGATCTTCGCTGACCAAGTGTTTCTTCGTAGAGCTTCTTTTGAATCTCAAGGTGTAACAAACTGGCTGAAAAACAAGTGTTTTCCGCAAGGTCCAAACGGGCATTGCGGATTCGCTAATTTGGGGTGCTTCCGAGGGGTTTTCTGCAAGGCGAAATCGGATATTGGAAAGGGGCTTTCGAGTTTTCGATTAGAGAAGTGCTATCCAATGACGTCTATGTCAATTGACGATTAATCGGTCGAAACAAAAAACGGCACTCAGATTTCTCTGAAATGCCGTTTCTTTTATGGGCGATACTGGACTTGAACCAGTGACCTCTTGCATGTCAAGCAAGCACTCTAGCCAGCTGAGCTAAACGCCCTTAGTGAGAGGAAGAGTATAGGAATCTTCCAGGAACCGTCAAGAACCTTCTTTAACTTTCTTCCCGAGCTTCATGCTCATGCTCCTTAAGACAAGCTAAAACAAGCCCTCTGTCATAGTCCTTCAAAGAAAAAAATAAGCATTTCGCCATAGCCCCAGCAAGTCCCCGCTTCTTTTTGCGCAGGAAGGAGTATCATGACCTCTCTACCTCATTTTTGAACTCTCCTCAGAGCCTAGGTTGCACCATGTTTGGCGGACGATCACAACTCTACTCCCGACTCGCCGCCCTCGCCGAAGCAGGCATCCCCATCGGTGACGCCTTCTCACGCATCGCCCTAAGCGCCGGAGGAAACACCCGCCGCGCACTCAACCTCGCCAGCCAAGCCATTCAAAAAGGCGCATCCCTCAGAGAAGCCATCGACGCCACCAATTTTTTCGACCCCTTCGAAATCGAGCTCATCTCCGCCGGCGAAAACTCTGGGCGACTCCCCGATACCTTCCGCGCCCTCGCCGCTATCTACGAAAAGAAGAAGAAGAACCTCATCGCCTTCCTCTTCGCCATCGCCTACCCCGTCTTCCTCATGCACGCCGCCATTCTCCTCCCAAACGTCGCCACCATCATCTCCAAAGGCCTCGGCAAATACCTCCTCGTCGTCGGCGGCGAACTCAGCATCATCTACGCGCTCTTCTTCGGCCCCGCCATTCTCTACTTCATTGGCCGACTCACCCCCCTCGCCCCCACGATGGACCGCGTCCTACTCAGTGTCCCTTTCCTTGGATCCATGATTAAGAAAACAGAATTCGCCCGCTCCGCCACCGTCCTGGCCTATCTCTATGAAAGCGGTATCCCCATCATTGGCGCCGTCGAACAAACCTCGCGGATCTGCAACAACGCCGCCATCAAAGAAGTCTGGGCCCGGGCCGCCGAACGTATGGGCAAGGATGGCACCCTCAACGAAGCCATCCTCTCAGAACCCCTGGTCCCCGACATCCTCTCCGACTTCATAACAACCGGAGAAAAAAGCGGAAACCTCGATGAACTCCTACTCCAAGCCGCCAGCGTCCTCGAAGATGAAGCAAAGAACGCCCGACGCATCCTCATGGCCCTCATCACAGGCTTCGCCTTCTGCCTCGCCGCCGGACTCGCCGCCTACAAAATCATTAGCTTCTATGCCAAGCTCTATGGCAACATTGGAAAGATCAAATAAGAACCCTAGCCAGAACCCGACCCGGAGAAACGAGACAGCTATGGCGAGCCTCAACAGCAACCAACAAAAAGTCTATCTGCGAACCCAGGTCAAACTCGCTCAGAAAAAGGCCAAGACCGCCCAAGACCGAGAAACCCTCATCTCCAATAAAATTCGCATCGCCCTCAAAGCCGGCGACCGCCCCGCAGCCGAGAAGCTCGCCCTCGCCCTCAACGAAGCCCGAGAAGATCTCGCCTTCGCCAATCAACAACTCAAAACCTGCCAGAACATGGAAGCCAAAATGGGCTCCCAGCTCGATCAAGTCGATCGAAAAGTGGCCCAGGCCAAAGCCATGCAACCCCTCATCAAAGCCCAAGACGGCCTCGCCAGCAGCCTCAATAAACTCTCAGGGGGCGCCGATGTCGGAGGCGCCGACGACATGATCCGAAAGCTCGAAGAGCAGGCCGCCCTCAGCGAAGCGAAAATGGAAATCGCTATGGACGACGCCGCCGTGCACGCCCCCATCGCCTCCGCCGAGCTCGAAAAGAAAGCCGCCGAACTCGACGCCGAAGACATTCTCCGGCAAATGGAACTCGAAATGGGCAACGAATAACCGTCAAAGACGCCCTACGCCGAACCCGTCTGCGCCTTGAAATAACCCTCAAGGCCATTCACGACCTCCGTTAAATTCGGACTCACAAGCTTCAAGATGAAGCTCTCGACCTGAGGCGCCACCCGCTTCGCAATGAACTTTGGCATCCCCGGAATTCGGTCGGGATAAATCGTCAAAGTCCCCGTCAAGCGTATCAACGAAGCCGTCTCAGGATCATCCGGGTGAGGCCCGAAAGAATTGACGCCGCCGCAATCGTAGAGCTTCCCCAAAGAACTCCGCAGGGACCACTCGACCTTATAGTCCTCCGGCGTCCAAAGCGCGTCGTCATGCCAAGTCAACATATCCTCACTCAGGAACTTGCGTATGGCGCGAGGAGCGGTTGCGGAGCTGCCTTTCCATTTTCTTAAGATATAGATCTGGCCGTTGTCGCGCTCTTCGAACTTCTCAGTCTCAATG
>JARGOJ010000925.1:2571-3903 GCA_029210225.1 Planctomycetota bacterium | reverse complement strand
AGGATCTCAGCGAACTGATAGTAGTCATTGACTGTGTAGTCAGGCTCCAAGTTCCCCTTGGCCCCAGCATGTTTTCCCCCTCGCACCATATGAATGGCGGTCATTCCGATGCTCTTAGGAGGATCAATATCGCGAGGCGCACGGTCACCAATGTAAATGCACTGGCTCGGCTTGAGGTTGAGGTCGCTACATGCGCGCTTGTATAGCTTGACGTTCGGCTTGTTGATGCCGATCTGCTCCGAGATAAAGAGGGCGTTGTGGGTGAGGAGCTCGTATATGCCCAGGCGGAGGATCTTCTCGGCTTGCTTAATGGAGAGACCTGAAGTGATGATTCCTCGGGTCAAGGTCGTATTAGTGAGCGCCTTCAAGAATTCGAGGGCATCAGGGAAGGGCTGAAGCTCCTGAGTTTTGGTCTCGTGGTAGGCGATGATTCCTGCGGAGATAATAAATGTGGGGTTAACGCCTTTGTAAAAGCGCTTCGGGACTCGGCGCAGGAGCTGATCGAAGTGATGATCGTAGTTTGAGCTAAACTCCGCGACGACCTCTTCCAACTCAATGAGCAGGTCTTCTGGTTCCATACGGAGGCCCGTTTTCACCATCGCCGCGACGCTCGCTCGGCGGGCGCGCTCAGCGAAGAGAGAGGTTGAGAACAGGGTATCGTCAAGGTCGAAGAAAATGGCTTCGAGTTTGGTCTTCACTCGCGTTCTTCAATCGTTGTTGTAGCTAGCTACGCCTTCTTCATTGCTCTTGAAGGACTTAATGATTTTGGAAAACCCTAGTAGATCTAGGATGTTAGCAATCTTAACGGGTAATCGCGTTAACCGAATATCTCCGCCCTTGGTCTCAAATTCCTTACGCATCTGCTTAAGGACCCCGAGGCCGGCCGAAGAGATATACTCAAGTTCGTGACAATCAAGAACAACGCTCGTGTTTGATTCTTCGAGCAAGGTGTTGAGTTCGTCTTTTAAAATGTAATAGGAGTGAGCATCGAGCTGACCTGTCATGGTCAACACCTGCACTCCGTTCTCAACCTTGGCTCGTGATACTGCAAAGCTCATCTCGAATCCTCATCGCTGAAGGCTTATTAGCCAGGATTCTAGCAAATCCCACGGAGCTTCTTAACGCGCAGCGCGTTCCTCTTTTCAAAGAACTCTCAAACAGCGCTATTAGCGGTTATAAACTCTCGGATCTCGGCGTGGTTCGCCTCAACAAAAATCTCATCGGGAGACCCCGCTTGCACCTTCCTCCCCTTGGATAGGAAGACAACCTGGTCTGCAAGACGTCTTGCTTGCACAAGAGAATGGGTCACGAGAATCACAGCGCAACCTTCCT
>JARGOJ010000925.1:0-2561 GCA_029210225.1 Planctomycetota bacterium | reverse complement strand
CCCCGCCAAGCACTCTATTTTTTGAACTGAGACCGGATCGAGGGCCGAGGTCGGTTCATCTAAGAGCAAGACCTTTGGCTTCAGCGCCAGGGACCGAGCCAAACAAAGGCGCTGCTGCTGGCCGACCGAGAGCGTAAAAGCGCTGCTGTGCAGCCGGTCCTTCACTTCTTCGAAGAGCCCGACCCGCGACAGCTCCGCCTCGACGACTCCCGCTTCGTCTTTGCGCTTGCAGAGCCCAAGATGCCGTAGTCCAAAGACCACGTTCTTATGAATTGATCCAGGGAAGATACAAGGCTTCTGGAAGACCATGCCGACGTTTTGGCGCAGAACATTCGGATCGATGGAGAGCATGTCGACGCCGAATAAATCGCGTTGTCCCGTCACTTTTAGGCCGTCACTGTGCTCACTCAAGCGATTCAAAGAGCGCAGAAAGGTGGTCTTCCCGCTCCCCGATGGACCGATGATCGCGGTGATGGTGTTGTCACGAAGCTCGACGGAAAAATCTTGCAGGAGAATCTGAGAACCAGAACTGATACTTAAGTCTTTGACGGAAATCGCGACGCTCATCTCTGGTTCTCCTGGAAGGATCGTTGCCGGACAAGCCAGCCTAAGATGCTAAAGAGCACGGACGCAGACATGAGCACAAAGGCCGAGCCCCAAGCATTGGTGAGCTTCTCAGGTGTCGAGGCGTCCTGAGCCAGCTCTAGAATATGATACGGAATCGCGACCACAGGGCTATCCACAATGCCCGTCGGCAGCTCCGCACCCGACGCCACGGCTGCGGTAAACATGATAGGCGCGGTCTCTCCAGCTGCTCGGGCTAAACCAAGCAACAAGCCGGTTACCAAGCCATTCAAACTATAAGGCAAAACCAGTGACCAGATCACCTTCGGCGGATTCAGCCCGAGAGCCGTCGCTGCATCTCTGTCATGCTTTGGAATTCTTTTGATGGCGTCGGAGACAGAAATCGTCACCGTCGGCAAAATCATCATGGCTAAGACAATGCCCCCGACCAGCCACGACTTCTGAAAGCCCGCAGCGCTCACCAACACAAAGTATCCAAAGACACCAAAGATGATTGAGGGCACTCCATTAAGCAGATAGAGCAAGGTTTTAATGGTCCGCTTAAAATAGACCCGGGTCACATACTCCGACTGCAAGAGCGCGAGAGCCAATGATAAAGGAGTCGTGATGAGAGCGGCGGAGACAGACAAGATTAGAGTCCCGCAGATCTGATAGAAGATGCCCCCGGCGCCGCCTCCGTCTCGGGTTTGCTCTGTCAGGAAGCTCCACGAAATCGCATCCTTACCGCTGAGCATGACCTTGAAAAATATCAGCAGGAGCAAAGCCAAGCCAAGCAGAGTCGCGCCCCCCGTCATGACGACAAAGATGCGATCGAGCCAAAGGCGCTTTCTTGAGAGGGTCAGCTTCACGATTCTTGCCCCCGAATTAAGAGACCAAGCGCCATGAAGAGCAGCACTGTGAGCAAGAGGACCAGGGCCACAGCATGGAGTGCGCTCCAATGAAGCTCGCCTGCGAAAGAGAGGGGCAGCTCCGGTCCGCCAAGCTTAGTCGTCAAAGTTTGCCCGGGAGAGACGATCGCGGTCAGGTCGGTGATTGGATCGGGGAAGCGACTGTCGGATCGCCCGACAACCAGATACACGGCGATGGTCTCGCCGAGGGCTCGTCCCAGACCTAAGAGCACCGCCGAGATCATTCCTGGGCGCGCCCCGGGCCAAACGACCGACCAGATGACTTCACGGCGAGTTAAACCAAGGGCCAGAGCTGCATCACGATTCTGCCTGGGGATGCCCTGAAGCGCGTCTTCACTGAGCGTCATGATGGTCGGGAGTATCATGACGGCGAGGAGGATGGCGCCGGTTAGCAAGGTATCCCCGGTTTGAGCGCCGAGGAAAGGGAGGCCGGTATGAATGAATGGTCGAAGTAAGACGATGCCCAGCAGCCCATAGACCACGGAGGGCACGGCGGCGAGCAACTCTAAGAACTGCTTAAGGATTGAGCGAGTTCGGCTCTGTAGATATTCCGAGATGAAGGTCGCGGTCAGGACGCTTAAGGGCGCGGCTAGGACCAGCGCGATGAGGGAGGTAATCAGGGTGCCATAGAGCATCGACGCGACGCCAAAGACGTGATCTTCGGCGTCCAAGTTTGGGTTCCAGGACCACTCTGTTTCCGTGAGTAGATTCCAGAAGCCAATCTCTTTGAAGGCGCGGGAGCTGCCATAGAGGAGGTAGAGGATGAGGCTGCTGGCTGCGATTAGAACGAGGATAGAGAAGAAGTAAGCGGCGAGACGAGTGGCGCTTAACGATTCAAGTTTTGGATTTCGAAAAAGACCAAAGGGTCCATAGATCCTCGGGGAATCTCGAAACTCTTGCCTTGCCTCAGACATCATTCGTTTTCAACTATTTCAGGTGAACTATGCGTCGTCTTTAACGGGAAGGTAGCCGACTTTTCTCACGACTGCTTGGCCTTCCTTCGACAAAGTGTACAAACTTCGCGTCCTTACCCATGACTAAGACTCCAGTGCCCTTCGAGGAAGAAAC
>JARGOJ010000013.1 GCA_029210225.1 Planctomycetota bacterium | reverse complement strand
GCACACTCTTCCTTGATGAGCTTGGGGAATTGACCATCGGATGCCAGGCCAAGCTGCTGAGGTTCTTACAGTTTGGAGAGACGCTCCGAGTTGGCGCTACTGAGCCCGACTATGTGAATGCTCGAATCGTTGCAGCGACTCATGTCGATTTGGACAAGGCTGTTCAGGCTGGCGAATTTCGTGAAGACCTTCTCTATCGCCTGGAAACAGTTTGTCTGGAGCTTCCTCCGCTTCGAGAGCGGCGAGAAGATATTCCCCTATTGGTCAATCGTTTCTTGAAAGAGATGGTTGAGAAGGGGCGTCCGGAGCGAAGCTTTTCACCGGAAGCGATGCAGTTCTTAGAGAGCTATTCTTGGCCTGGGAATGTTCGCGAACTGAGGAATTTCGTGGAGCGTCTCTCAATCCTGTGTGACAGTCCAGAGATTAGCAAAGACGATGTCATTGAACGATTGAGTCGAAATCGGCGCCGTAAGACAGAGGGCTTTGAATTGATGAGCTTTCGGGAAATGGAGCGCAAGTTGATCATCCTTGCATTGAGCAGATTCGGTGGGGATAAGCCAGCTGCAGCGGATTGCCTTGGCATTGGATTGAAAACTCTCTACAACAAGATCAAGAGTTACGACATCGGTGACAACGATGTTAAGGCGAGCGCATAGAAGACACAATAAAAGCGGGCGTCCGAAGACGAACCCGCTTGAATTGATTGGCTTGGGCTATTGATTAGCCGCGCTTATCTAGAATCTTCTGAAGGTTCTTCTTCAGTGATTTGGAGAAGCTCATCTTCTTTATAATGCGCTTTTTACCCTCTTTTGTCGGGTCGACAATGACAAAGGTGCCTGAGCTTGACGCTTTGTATTCCTTGGCGTTGTCAGTCTTCTTCTTATCAGCTTTAAGGGGGAGAACACACCAAACGAACTTTGGCTTGAGATCGGCCATTTCATCGGACTTAAGAGTTTCCATAATCAAGGCATTCTTTTTCTGAGTGCTCTTGCTCTTGCTCTCGGTATCCGCAAAGACGATGGCGACGAGAACTTTCTTCTCTTTCGCAACCTCAATGGCCTCCTCGGGATCGTCGTAGATCTCCTTCTCGGGAGTCTTCGTGTATTTTGCGGCGACGGCTTTGATTTGGGTTTCGACGGCGGCAGCAGCTCGACTTCGGAGCTTCTCAACGACCTTGCCTTCGTTATCAGTAAAAACGACCGTTGGATAGCCGCTGACTCCATATTTTTGTCCGAGCGCGGTGGTGGCTTGGCTACGTTTAGTGCAGTCAACCATGATTGGAATGAGGCCTTTTGCTGCTTTGACTACGCTATCATTGGAAAATGCATCGCCTGCCAGGCGTTTGCAAGGACCTCACCACGATGCGCTGAAAAAGAGCATGATTGGTTTGCCCGATTTCTTAGCTTTCTCGAAGCCTTTCTCTGGGGTTTCCCAGGAGATTTTACCTTTATGATCCGCGTGGGCAGCAGGCGCAGCGAACATTGCGATGGCCGCTACTGCAGCCATGACACCGAATTTCTTCATTTGAATTCTCCTTAAACGGACTTCTTTCCGAATGACAAAAACAGACCTGTCATCTTGACAGGGACGAGTCTATTGCGACTCTGCAAATGGAACGGGCTGAACCAAAGACTATTCACGAGGTTGGAGCGAGAGAGTCGGCAAACTCTTTGACGATGTCCCCCGCTGAGAGAACCTCGTCGATGGTCTCAACGCTCTTGCCGGCCTGAAAATAGTCTTTGTAGTTCTCCCCTTTCAGAGACGAATGCTTCAAACTCCGTAACGATTTCAAAGAATAAAACAATCTCATCCAATGCTTAGTTTTACGACCTCTTAAGAGCCAGCGAGCGATCGGTCCTGCTTCGGTGCCAACCCGTTTCACGTGTTCCGTACGAATGACGGAAACTGGAACGCCGGAAATCTTCACTGTGGATACGATATCCTCTTCCTTGGCTTTAACGATCGCGTCCTTGTAAGTTTCGTGAGTTTTGCACTCTTTCGATGCAATGAATCGCGTTCCGAGTTGAACCCCTGCGTAGCCAATTTTCAACGCGTCTTGGAATTCTTTGGGGCTGCCTATGCCGCCGGCGCAGATGAGAGGTTTTCCGAGGTCTCCCATTTCATCGAAGAGCTGTTGTGGGGTCTTCGATCCGAGATGCCCTCCAGCGCGGTTGTTCACGCAGATGAGCCCATCAACACCGCCATCGAGCGCTTTCATGGCCCACTTTCGGTCGGTGACATCATGATAGACCTTGCCGCCAACCTGGTGTACGAGATCGACGACCCAACGAGGATTCCCCAGAGCGGTTACGAAGAACTTGACGTCTTCCTCCAAGGCAATGTTGACCCACTTCTTCATGCGCTCCATGTAGATTTGCGAAGACGCCTCAATCAATGCGTTGAATCCGACTGGCTTGCTGGTGAGGCTCTTGATGAACTTCAATCCAGCTCGATACTCGTGGCCATGAACGTAGGTCAGAGAGATGGGTTGAATGATTCCGATGCCGCCGGCTTCTGAGACGGCCGCGACGAGTTCGGGGTTGGAACAGGGATACATCGCTCCGCAAATGAGGGGAACCTCAATGCCGACATCCTCTGTAAACTTCGTTTTTCCTTGAGACATATCTCACCTATTCGGGCCCAGACATGGGCGCGTTTCATCTCTTCTATGACACGGCGCATTATAACACGCGTTTTAAGAAAGATTGAAGGCTCCAAAGTGAGTTCTCACATGGGATTAAGATTTAAGAGAAGAGCGTTGGCTCTGGCTCAATGACTTCTAGACACTGAGGGTCATCGTTCTTGACCGAGTTGACTCTCGGGCTCACTTGATGCACTTTGAGCCAAGCCTCCGGACATGCTTTTAGCAGGCTGAGGCCCCTGTCGTCTCGTCCAGCTCCGTCAAGCCACCGCCCAACTCCTTTTCGGCCGAGAATCACAGGCATGCGGGGATGGAGTTCGGCGAGGGGACCGTCCGCGGGACAAGTGATGATGGCGCAGCTGGTGACGCACTGCCCATCGGCGCCCTGCCACCGATCCCAAATGGCCGCAAAGGCCAAGGGGGACCCAGATGCCGAACTTACAGCGACAGGATTTTTTGAACTCGATTTTGTGCCCTTCGACCACTCATAAAAGCCCTGGGCCGGGACGATGCAGCGTCTATGGTAGTAAGAATCTCTAAATGACGCCTTCTCCAATAGACTTTCGCTGCGGGCGTTGATGAGGCTTGAGCCCTTGTTAGGATTCGGCGACCATGAGGGCACGAGACCCCATCTTGCGTGGAAGGCCGAACGTTGTTTACGTCGTCCTCCCTTGACGAGCAAAATCTCTTGGCCGGGGGCGATGTTGTAGCGGGGCTCGAAGTCCCAATGTGGTATCTCAAAGGCCTCGGAGAGCACGAGGGAGTCAAGGGCTAAGAAGAAACGTCCACACATATATATACGACTCCAATCATCTGAAACAGACGCCGCTTCTATCTTCGTAGAGGCCACTGACAAATTCGAATAAAGGCTCTTTTCTCGGCCCATCGCTGGCCATGAAGCCTCCATTTTACACTGACAAAACCCAATTCGGGGGCCCCCTTTTTAGCAAGAATAAGGGTCCTTTGACTTCTCGCTCACTGAAAGCCAGAACTATAAATCTGGAACTAAATCGTTTTACTATTCAAACAGATCCAACTTTGCTTCGTAACCTCAAATATAACGATTGTTCGAACAGCTCAGTTGGACCCTTTTTCGTTGAGGAAAGCTCCCATGCACCAAGGATCTCTCACAACCCTCCTTTTTGTCACCTGCCTTTTGGCCACGCCCACTCCAGGCTTCGCGAAAGACAAGCAGAGCGACCTGTTCGCCGAGCTAGACTCAGTGAAAAACGAAAAGGAACTCCGAGCTTTGGCTCAAAAACTCACCAAGCAATACCAAGCAAAGGCTTTGCAGGAAAGGCTCCAACGCGGCCGGCTGTCCCTCACTCCGTTTAGTAAGAAGGAAGGAACCGTCACTCTCATCGATCAGCTTGGACGGAGCACAAAACTGCATTATGTTATCCCCGACAAAGCGGCTCCAAAGAACGGATATGGAGTGCTTCTCGCCCTCCATGGTCTCAACGCTCCCGCCAGGCAGCTCTTCAATCTCTACCGAAAAACCGCCAACGAGCAAGGTTGGATTCTCCTCGCTCCTCACGCTCGGCGTCTCCCCTTCGGCGGCAGCACGGCCGCGAGCGGTCGCAAAGTTGACGGCAACGAAGACACAATGGGCATCGAACCTCTCAATCAATGGTACGCCTATCGATCTTATGGCCTACCCATGGCGGCGCTATCCAAGATCAAGCGGCACTACCCCATCAACACCAATCAGATCATCCTCTCCGGCTTCTCCATGGGAGGCTATGCAACGTGGAATCTCGGCCTGAGATACCCCGATCGCTTCGCCGCTTTGGCCCCACTCTCTGGTTCCATCTCTCGGCAAGAGAAATTCGGCCTCGCTGATCGTCGCTCTCGCTCTATCGTTGACAACGCCCAAAGAATCCCCATGTTCTTTGTCCATGGTGCCCAGGATAGTATGGTTCCACCCAACTCAGACCGCTTCTGCAGGGATCGATTAAAGGAACTCGGCGCCAATTTTGTCTATCAAGAGAGCCCAAAGTCCTCTCACAACCTCCGCTATTGGTTCGGCGACGCCAAAAAGCCGAAATCACTCACGACCTGGATGACCAAGCAAAAGCGCCAGCCCGCGCCTCGCACAGTCGAACATCGCAGCCTCGGCAAATACATGAATCGTAGTTATTGGCTTGAGATTACCGACTCAAAGGGTCGCCTGGCGACAATCAAGGCGACGGCCAATTCTAAAAATGAAATTCGAGTCGAAAGTAAGGACGTAAAGAGCTTTCGCGTCTATATCGACGAGCGAATCATTCAATTGCAGAAGCCAATCACAGTTTACAGTAACGGACAGCTGGTCTTTCAAGGTCACCCCAAAGCCTCGGTTTTGAATGTATTGAGGACCTGGCATGATCGAGAAGACGGTCACTTGGTCTATCGCCACTCCATCGACTGCATTGTTGGAAAAGCCTCGGCACCCGTTAAGAATCCACGCCCTCAAAGCCAAGCTCGTAAACCACGAGCCAAAGGGAAGTGGTACTAAAGTCAATCCCCTGTTGCATTGAGCCAAGCGGCTCAGAATGACTCTTCACAAAGTCAAAGAGCCACTGAGATATTTTTGTCTCAGCGGCTCTTACCTTTTACTTTAGAGCCATTCCTAAATGAATCTCGATTCAATCGACAATGGTGATTTTCAATGGTTTTGAGACTGCGCGAATGGCCGTGTCATACATATTATAAGCCTCTGCGGGACGAACGTGGTAAGTTCCCGGGGCTGTCAATTTCAGCGGCACTGAGAATTCATTAAGCCCTTCGTCAATCATTGGAGTCGCGACCGAGATGCGGTCGTCCCTTAACTCCTTTCGCTGATACCAGAATTCGTTCCAATAGCTCTCAACGGTGTCGTCGTCGACGGATTCACAGCCCGCAAAGATTGGAGTTTCGATCATAATGTAAGGAAGATCCTCGGCGGCTTGGAGAACAACGCGTATGCGCATTTCAGTCCCCCTTTTGACCGTCGAACCTGAAGGAATGATCGACCAGTTTTTCTCGCCATCGTCATCGTAGGAAGCTTTTTCCAGGGTCCGAGTGATCCACAGTTTTCGCTTTCCCTTGACCGCTTGCTCAACTATTGAGCTGTAGCTGAGAGTCGCAGAGACATTGAGCCGCTGCTGGGCGCCTTTGACCTCAATGGAATTCTTACCCGTCTTAAGATACTTAGCTGGAATAAAAAGTCCGCTTTCGAGCTTCTCTGCGGAGATAGAATTACCGTTGACGTTGACTGTCAGAGATCCCAGCGCACCCTTCTTCACTAAATCACAGAGCGCAAAGACTGCGTAAGCCGAATCGAGAGTGGTCACCCAAGCTCGGCCACGTCGAGCCTTTAAGAGCCAGTCACTGAAGGCCTGAATTCTCTTAGTGATCACAGCGTCCTTAGATGTCAAAGAGTTGTATGCTTTGAGGACCAGGGCGGACGCAACAACATCGCCGTAGGCTCGGTTTTTTGGCGGATTCTTCGGTAGTTTTGCGGCGAGGTCTGTTCGTCCTGCCAAAACCAAGAACGCTAGGTCCTTCGCGCTGACATCGTCTGGGATTTCAAACTCTTTTAGCTCTTCCGCCGCGTCCTTATTGTTTAGGAGGCTTTGGACGTAATGCCAAAAAGGAGTTTGATCGAGGTCTTCAAGCGCTTCGTACGCATTGGCAAGTGTCGTCTCATCAACTTCATATCCGGCTTTCTTGGCGTGGATCAAGCCGAAGACAACATAGGTCGTCATGAACGGATGCGTTTCGTCATGCTTCCACCAACCCCATCCACCATCTTCATGCTGAAAGTTGTAGAGACGTTGAAGTCCCATGGCAACCATGCTCGGAAGCGCGTTCTTCAACGGGCCAACATTGAGGCCCTGTTTCTTAATCGCTTGGCTCGCAACAATCGCCGGGAGAAAGCGCGACATTGTTTGTTCTACGCAACCGTAAGGATAGCGAGCCAAGTAAGGCAGGGCCTGTTTGATCGCAGAGCTTGGCCCTGTGCCAACATAAATCTCCAACGCGCCGCTGTCTTTAAGAGCGTTCTTTGGAAGAACTAAATCGCCCTTCCAGTTCTCTAGAAAGAACTCCGATTTACTAACTGCGTATTTGACTCCCTTTGATTTCACTGGAATTGTGCGACTGACTGCGTCGGAGCCCAGTGGAGACAGCGCCTTCGCTTCTACCGTCGCGAGGCCCACGTTTGCAGCGGAGACCTTCCAATCAAGTCGCATTTGGCTCTTCGGTCCAATCTTGACAAGCCTTGATTTGCCCAGGACCGCTAATTCCTTGCTGCTCAATGAGACCGTGAACACGGCGGCTTTCTCACTGTTGTTGTAGACAATCGTCGAGATGAGCCCCTCGTCGCCAACGGTGTAGAAGCGAGGAAGAACAAGGCGGACGAGAATATCTTGCCGAGTCAGGACTTCACTTCTTCCGAATCCAAATTTATGGGTCTTAGTGACAGCGCGAGCCAAGATTCGCCATGAGGTCAGTGAATCAGGCATTTTCAATTTGAAGACTTTTTTTCCGTTGCTGTCGGTGGTGGCGTGACCCTTGAAAATCATTGTGTCAGGGAACCATTTACGTGTCTTCGCGGGAGTGTTTTCGAAGGCCGCGTTATCTTTGGCACGCTCGATCAACTCCATGAGTTTTTCTTGTCCCACGCCAACACCCATGTTCGGGCCATCGTCTTCTTCATCATCAAAAGTAAGGACTCCGCCCGCGCCGCCTCCGCCGCCACCGCTCCCACCCATGTCTGGGTCGAGGACTTCCATATCGCCAATCTTTGAATGCTCTTGATTGACCGAGAGGCTGCTAAAAACTCTAGTCACAGCAAAAGGGATGACTAGAAAGAAGCGTCTTAGATCTCGGGATAAGTCGGGCATGATCTCGAATATTTTGTTGTCGACAATGACAAACTCAAGCTCGGATGCTTGGCCATGGCCTGCCGAGCTTGTCTCCACTAAAACGGTCGCTTCTTCTCCGGGAGCATAGTTCTTCTTGTCAGTTGAGACTTTGACCTTGACTTCATTGGCCTGTGAATGGAGATAGACATTGAATCCAGCGCCGTACGACTGGTCGTCTTTCCAAGCTTGGAGCCTGATATCAATGTTTGATCCGTAGCTCTTGAGCATTGGCAATGTTATGAGCTGACTTGGTTTTGTAATAGTGAGGAATTTGTAGTCGAGGAGCTCTCGACCTTCAATTGTGAGGAAGACATGAAGGGGGTAGGCATTGGCTCTCACAAGAAAGCGGGCTGCTTGCCCGTGCTCGAAGACTGCCTTCTCGGGCATAATGTCAAGATAGGGCAGTTCCCAATTCGGATTGATCGAATTGGGGCCGGCTGACCAAATTTCAGACCGAGCCTCGACTCTGCGCTTTTGACTGTCAAAGGTGCGGGCTCTGAGACGGACTCGTCCCGATCCAGTGAGTGGGATCACGCACTCTGCGAGCCCAAGGCTGTTTGTGACGAGCTCTAATTTTTTCAGTGATTCATATTCCGCTCCATATTTCCCAAAGGGTTCCTCCGCGAGGAAAACGGAGAGTTGAACCTTGGTGTTTGCCAGAGCTTGCCCGGCGGAATTTTTCGTCATGACGACGGCGGTTATTGACTCTCCATCGACTCCAAACATTGTCTTCGCGCCGACCGACATTTGTACTGAGCTCTCATTGAATCGAAATGACTTCGCCGCACCCACTGAGAGTCGAGAGTCATCTTCGACCTCAGCGTCAATCGTATATTCGACGGGATCAATGGTCGCCTTCATTGGAAACTCGATTAGCAAATCTCCGTTCGCATCAGTTACTCCTTCACCGTCCAGATTGCTCATGTCGTCTTCATCAAAGGCCCAGTCATAGTCGTCTTGGAAGTCCAGATCTTTGTACAACCAATCCAAGGGGTCATTGAACGGCGCAGCATAGCGGTAGGTCAGGTTCGTGTTGTCATACCAAAGGTAAGCTCGCGCCAAGTTCCATTTGACTGAGGCGTTCTTCACGGGTCCGCCATGAAAATACTCGGCGTGAATCTTCGCTTTCGCGTTGGCTGTCGCTGTGGCGGCCTTCACTAGAGTGATAGTGACCTTGCCATAGGGCTTTCTATACGACCGGACTTCGAACTCTTTTGACCAGAATTCCTCTTCGTCGTCGAAGTTCAAGACTCCTGGGTAGCGAACTGGTGTTCGTGCAACCTTGAACTGAATTGAATACGTGCCCAGAGTTGGCTCCGCAGCTAATTTGAAGCTGTCGGTTAATGTTCCGAATTCGGACCAGGTCTTCGTGTAGGTTTTTAGAATTCGGTCGTTCGGGTCGCGAATCTCGACTTGAACGGAATCATTCGCTTTCATCCCGAGCTTGCTACCAAGAAGCTTTCTATGGATGCCCTTGAAATGAATTGTCTGACTTGGGCGATAAATTGGACGATCGGTTGAGATGTAGACGAGCTCAATTTTCTCTTGCTTTGAATGTTTGAAGTCACAGACACGAACTTCGTGTCCTCGCTCGGCGATGATTCGACCGCTCTTTTTGAAGTCGAAGAGCGCGCATCCGTCCGCGCCTGTTTTTTTAGTCGAATTGATTCCGTCCGAACAGTAAGTTAGCGTCACATCAGGAAGGGCATTGCCGCCGACTGGATCGAGGGTGTAAACCAAGACCTTTTTGCCTATGGGCTTGGCGACGATGCCATAGCTAGAAAAGATGACGATTTGTTCGTTGTGAAATCCACCGATTGTCTCGCGTAGAATGTAGGCTCCGGTTAAGGTCTTGGGAAGTCGCCAAATGTCATCGATGGACGAAGATCGCCAGAAACCACTTCTCTTAGTTGGGATGCTCCATTTCTCAATTTTTTTCTTAGCAATCAGTTTCTTGCTCCCACGGAATTTGGAAGCTGGAGGCGAGTCGACTTTCTCTTTTGTGTTCTCCAACGCGATCTTCTTGTAGGCTGCGAAGTAATCCTTGTCGGAGATTTTGTAGAGACTGAAATGTGAATCGGGCCCGGAGTGAGCTGTGATTGGGAGCGACAGGAACTTGGATCTTCGCCACCCGCTCAGGCTTGCTGCCCTCCAGCCATAATCGTCCCTTAAGCACTTCCAAATTCGAGCGTTGACATAGTCGGAGTCCGTGGAATTCTGCAGGTCACGGAGCACTTGCAATGCCGCGACTCGCTGCGCCTTGGAGTTGTCATGGCTGCGGTAGAGACGGAACGAGGCCGAGCTGCGAAAGGCCGATTTAGGATAGGCTTTCAAGAACTTTTTGAGCGCGTCCTGACCCTTCACAACATCGAAATTTAGGGTGTGAATGGCTCGCTCATAGGCTATCTGATCTTCACCATCATCTGCAAACAGGTACGGCGTGAAGCAAAGTAGAGCTGCTAGTAGAACTAATTTTCGAAGCATAAGAGTCGCTTTCTTTTCCCAAAATATTGTCTGGCAACACGCGTCCGACTCCAAAATGTTCCTTAGAATCGAGAGGGACCCTGGAAAATTCCCGATCATGTCGGTTCGGTACTAAGAAAATTGATATCGAATCATCAGTTGGACAGCAGACTGAGAATCTTGTTAGTGTCAAATCTAAGAAACTCAAAATAGTGCTTTGATTGTGAACCGATAAAGCGGGAATACAAAAATGTATCGTCGACAATATTACTTTATTCTACTAAGTAGCCTTTGCCTTGCAGCCATGGCCTGCCAAAGTTCGGAGCCGGCGCGGACATCGAAGGAAGAGCTGCCGACCTCAAAACCGAGCCCGCTTAACGAGGCTCCGAAGGCAAAAGATCAAGGTGCGACCGCCCCAGATGTACTGATGCTCGGTCAAAGCAATGATGAGTTTGAAGCCCAGCCTGGCGCTCTCCGCCTCTTGCTTGGATCGAAAGCTGGGACCTACTATCGTCTAGGGACCGCCCTGGCGCGAGATGCGAAAGAGCACGGTCTCAGCGTTCAGCCACTCCCGAGCTTTGGTTCTGTCGAGAACCTCTACCTCGTTGCGCTAGGACAGGCAGACGCCGCCTTCGTGCAGCTCGACCTGCTTCGGAACGGACGCCATGAACTGGCGGCCAACGCGGTCGACGTGCTCAGCCCCTTGTTCCTAGAAGAGGTCCATTTAGTGAGCAAGAGAGGATCAAAGATCAGCTCCCTCGCCGATCTGAAAGGGAAGCGAGTTCACCTCGGTCGTCATGGTGGAGGAACGGCTTTCACGGCGGGGGCGCTTATGAAAGCGGCCGGGGTTCAAGTAGAGACAGACTGTGAAGCTCGCTATGGCGCAAGCTCTCAGAGTCTTATTGACCTCGCCGCCGGGGACATCGACGCGGCGTGGGTCGTTGCTGGAGCGCCTTTGGGGGCCTTCAAAGACATCCCCCCCAATCTCGTTAACGCCGACCAGCTCCATTTGATTCCGTTGTCAGGCCCGATGGTCGACACCGCGCTTAAGAATCTCCCGGGCTATCAAGTTGGCGAAGTTCCTGCCGAGGCCTATGTCTGGCTGAAGGACACGGTGAAGACGGTTGCGGTGCCTTGCGTCTTAATAGTCTCCAAAAAAATGGATGCGGCTCAGCGTGAGCTCCTAATGAAGTCAATGAAAGAGCGTAAGTGGCTTCCCAAGGCTCATCCAAAGGGCGCGGACTTTGCCGATTTGAAACTTGTGAAGAGGTCGAATCAGGTGCTTCTGCCAGAATACAAGGTGCCAGCGGTAGCACGAATTGTTGGAGCCGGAGACGGCGGCACCTACGATACGATCGCCTCGGGCTTGTGCCGTGTCGGGAAAAATCAATCCCTCAAATTGACCACCCTGAAAACCAACGGCTCCTTTCACAATTTAATTTTACTCGCTTCTGGAGAGGCTGAGTTGGCGCTGGTCCAACGAGATGTATTGCAAGCGGTCGCAGACTCAAAAACCTTCGCGCCGCTCTTGAAAGAGCTTCGATTACTCAGCCCCATCTTCAGCGAAGAAGTTCACCTTTTGGCCCGTCGAGATGGCTCGGTAAGCTCAGTTGAAGACTTGTCTGGAAAACGCGTCCAGGTTGGTCTGTCGTCGTCTGGAACTTGGTGGACCGTGCATAACATTCTCTCCCAGAAAGGCATCCAGATTAACGCCCAGCGATCAACGGCCCAACCTGCGCTCATGAGGGTTTTAGGGGGCGAACTCGACGCCATGTTTTTAGTGGGAGGATCTCCAATGGGATTGCTGTCCGACCTACCAGCGACCTACAAAGAAGACCTAAAACTTGTTCCTTTGTCAGCCCTTAAGGGATACGAAGCGGCGGCTATTGATACGCCAAGTTATCAGTGGAACGACTCTCCTTGCAAGACCCTGAGCACCGAAGCTTACCTCATTGCTCGCCGCGAATTGTCCGGTGATTTCATTGTCAAGCTCATCCAGGGAATGCATGCTCACAAAAAGAGCCTCATGACTATGCATCCCAAATGGTCAGAGTTAGATTTAGCCAGGGTCGGGAAGGCGCTGAGTCAAAAGTGCGCCTTGGCGCCTCACGTCGCTCTGAAAGCGGCCTTGGACGGAAGTAAGACGGGATCCGCTCCCGCCGAAGATTGGTCAATGAGTGACTCTAATAACTCTGAGTTAATGCCCGAGGATTCCAATGAAAAAGAGCTGGAAGGAGAAGTGAAATGAAATTTTCTATACGCTGCATCGCTCCGATACTCGCATTCTTCCTCATTTCCAGTCAGGCCATTGCCGGTCCAAAAGTGACTATGAAAAAGGGTCTCGTCGACGGTCACTATTACAAATGGATTGGCGAAGGCAAGAGATTCACGATTTGCACGAATGTCAGTCGTGAGCGATGCGAGTATCTCGTCAATTACTTGGATTGGGCCTATTCTGCAATGTCGAGTCAATTCGACGCTCAGAACCGGACACGTTATGAGAAGAAGTGGGAGACAGACTTCCTTAAGAAGGGTGTGAAGACCGGGCGGACAACGAAGGATGGCTATGACGTCATCCATTTCAAAGGGATGTCTCCTAAGAAGGTGAAGGGCTACAGCAATAAGAAAAGGGGCCAGAATATTGTCTACTTTCCCGCTGAGGGTAAAAACAAGGCAAGGCGGCTCTACTTCTATGATCGCTGCGTGAGTGGTCGTCGCTGTGTCATTAAATACGCGGCGAATGCCGCTGAGGCGAAACGAATTATTAATGCCTCGCCGCTCTCAAAAACAGTGGGTATTAGCGATGGGAAACGAGCCTTCTTTAAGCCCGACTATGGGGTCGTGTTAGTTGATAAGAGCAAGGTCAATCAACTCCCCTTTTTTAAGACGTTGGATACGGCGGTTCATGAGAGCTGTCACTATATGTTTGAGTATTCATCATTCACACATCCTGTCTGGTTTAATGAAGGATATTGCTACTACTTGAAGGTTGGCCCTGATCGAAAAATCCGCGCTGGCGCACCCCGACTTGACTTTCTAAAGCGAATCCGCAAAGCGCGCAAAGACAAGAAGTTCATGACCCTCGACCATCTCGTCAATTTGACGACCGAGACCTTTCGTAAATCGGGTCGTGAGGGCCTCTACTACGCCGCGTCTTGGTCGCTGTTCTCCTACTTAAACAGTGACGCATCGGGAAAGAAGAAGAACTTTTACGAGTTCTACAACAGGTTGAGAAATGGCGTTGAGCCGACGGCCGCTTTTAAGCAAACATTCAAAATCAAAGACCTTGAGCGGAAGTGGTTGGCCTGGTGCGATTTTCAATTAGACCGTCTCTTGAAAAAACACGTCGCATACTTCGACAAAAACGGAGATGGCAAATCTGACATCGTCCACGTCTATGCTAATGGCTACAAGAGATATATTAGGATTGATGGAGACTTCAATGGACGCCCGGACTATTTCGAAGAGAGATATCCGAATGGGAAGACAAAGTCGATTGTGAAGGATAAAACAGGGGATGGTAAGGGGAATTTCTTTAATGAGTTCGATAAGAATGGCCAGATAATCAAGGTCATGATCGATCGCAATAAGGATAAGAAAATCGACTACTATGCTTATTACGTGAAGGGCAAGATCAGTAAAGTGCGCCTCGACCAAGACAAAGACGGAAAGATTGATCAAATCAGCTACTACAAAAACGGTGAGAAGTATGAAGCCCGTTTAGATACCAATAAAAATGGTCGAATTGATCAGTGGCTCTTCTTCAAAAAGAAAGTTTGTGTGGAAGCGCGCCTCGACACGAACATGAATGGAAAAGTAAACGAGTGGGTTTACTACAACGGAAAGAAGGTCATCAAGCGCCTAATCGATACCAACCACGATGGGAAATGGGACAAGAAGCTCAAGCGATGAGCTCGTCGCTTGAGCTTGATTTACTTGGGGCTGGCGCCTGGGACTATTTTTGCGACGAGCCCAGGAAACCAACGTTTTAGGTATATCGCGTAGGTTTCTTTGCCCCCGATGTAGACCTCTCTCTGGCGCCGCTCAGTGGCCTTCACCAATGTCTGAGCGCAAGCCTCTGGGGTGATGCCCTGGGCGTTGCCCTGATCGGATTGACCGTGTTTCTCGCCCTGCCCGGTGAGGGCGCTTTGGGTGATATCGGTGGAAACGTAGCCTGGAGCAACAACTGTGACGCTCACTCCTGTTCCGTCGAGCTCGGCCCTCAGTGAGTCGAACCAACCTTGGCAGGCATGTTTGGACGCGCTATAGCTCGATCGTTTGGGAGTGCCCACGAAGCCGGCTACGGAGCTTACGATGACGATACGGCCATCTTTGTTTTCGATCATGGAGGGGACAATGCCTTGGCAGAGGGCTACGGGGGCGAAGAAGTTAAGCTCCATGATTTTGCGGCAGGTTTGAAGGTCGGTCTCCAGAGCTAATGAGCGCTGTGAGATGCCTGCGTTGTTGACGAGGACGTCGACTCGACCCTTCCAAGCGAGAGCCTTCTGACAAATCTCGTCCAACTGGTCGGCTTGGCTCAAATCGACGGGTAAAACGTGAACTCTCCCCGGGGCGGCGTCTCCGGCGAGTTTTTCTAGTTCGTTCTTTCGTCGCGCGGAAACGATGACAAACGCATCCCGCTTCAGAAACTCCTTGGTGGCCGCAAGCCCAATTCCAGAGCTTGCTCCGGTGATCCATACGACTTTGTCTCGAAGGCTCATTAATTCTCTCCACTCTACTTTGCTCACGCACGGAAAATGCAGCGCAGGCCTTTTGAACGCTCTTGATGTGGCGACTGTTGTATAATCTTCCAGGTGGAAAAGCTTTAGCTATCCACACTTATCATTCACTCGGCAATGAGAAAATGGCACTTCAACGCTTTATTAATCCTATATTCATTCTTGTTGCGACGGTGACTATTTTTTCGTCGTTCGCCTACTATGTCTCGGTTAAAGAATCAGAAAGTCTCATTGTTCAGACTCAGTTGACCAATGATCAAGTGAAGATTCGCCTTGAGACATACATTCAAACACGTCTGAAGTTACTCAAGCTCACGCGACAGCTCTGGCACAATCATCAAATCAACAATGAGACCCGCTTTCGTGAATACGCTGAGCTTCAAGAGTCGACCTATCCGGGACTTCTCGCATTCAATTGGGTCGACGAAAATCAAGTGATCCGTTGGGTTGTTCCCGAAGGTCCCAATCGTGCGGCCAAGAATCAAGATTTAAAAAAGCATCCCGTCGTCGGTCCCGTCGTCAACTCGGCGCTAAAAAACAAACAACTCACGGTCTCTCCTCCCATCGAGCTGTACCAAGGCGGCCTCGGTTTCACAGCGTACGATCCGTTGTTTCGGGGGAACAAAATCGAGGGCTTTCTCAACGCTGTCTTTCGTCTTGACCCAATGGTCAGGCGAAGTTTATCCAAGGGTGTCTTCGATCAGTTCTATCTGCGTCTGAAGGGGGAGGGGAAGCTTATTTTTCAATCGTCCAAGAACCTTGAAGCGGAGGAGAATTCGCAGTTTACGTCTAAGAATAATGTCGTCATTTTCAACCGTCATTGGGAGATACAACTGACGCCCAAGCGATCATTGATCGATAAATCATTCACAATGATTCCAATGTTCTCAGTGGTGCTTGGGATAGTGCTCGGTTTTGTCTTGGCGTGGTTTAGTCAGAGATTATTTAAGACCTCAAGCGCGCTTCAAAAGAGTGAGTTTCGGTATCGATCCTTGCTTGAAGATGCTCCCGATTTCATTATTGAACTCGATGCGGCGGGCCGGGTGGTCTTTATCAACAGAGGCTTCTCGGGACTCTTAGTTCAAGATATTGTCGGCACGCTGTTCATTGATTACGTCAGTGTTCGAGAGCAAGAATCGGTCACAGAGACAATCGCCAATGTGATTGACGGTCGAACTCGACAGTCTCGTGAAGTGACAATTGAAGCTGTCCGAAGCTCGCATTTGTGGGCTTGTTCTTTCGGTCCACAGCTCCGAAGCAGTCGCCTCGGCTGCTTGGTCATCGCGGCAGACATGACAGAAGAGAGAGCCGCGAAAAGACTCAAAGCACGCTTGCTCGCGATTCTCGAGGCGACGAGTGACTTCGTGGGTATGGCCGACGCGAACGGTCAAATGGTCTATATCAATCAAGCCGGGCGGAAAATGTTGAATTTCACGGACGAGTCATACATTGGCAAGCCCCTCAGTTCTGTTCACCCGCCTGAAGATTTTCGAAGGATCATGGATGAGGGGATTCCAGCGGTTCTAAAAGGAGAGAGCTGGGAGAATGACACGACCTTCTTGCGCTCAGATGGTGAGAAGATCTATACATCTCAGATCCTTTTGGCTCACCGCTCAAGCACGGGTGAGCTGCGCTATCTTTCGACGATTGCTCGTGATGTGACGGCGGCTCGTATGGAGGCCCAGGAACGTCAACAACTGCTCGAACACCTCCGGCAACGTCAGAAACTAGAAACGATTGGGACGCTCGCCAGCGGAATCGCTCACGATTTCAATAACATTCTGACTCCAATTCTTGGATACAGCCAGTTGGCCAAAAGCTTCAAGCTTCATGGAGAGGAGCTCGATACATACCTTGATAAGATTAAGTTGAGCGCGTTACGAGCCCAAGACTTAGTTCGTCAAATCCTTACCTTTGGACGCCGAGCGGAATCGCAGTTTGCCCAAGTAAACTTAGTATCTCTGGTCAATGAGACATTGGAGCTAGTGCGAGCATCTATGCCGTCGAGCTTCGAGATTTTGTCATCTATTGAGGGCCCGGAGTTACCGATCTTTGCAGACGCCACTCAGATTCAACAGGTCATTATGAATCTCTGTACGAATGCGTGGCAGGCAATGACCGATGGTGAACACGGCACCCTGACTCTCGATGTCTCAAGCGCCAAGCTCAATGATTCCTTCTTCGACGTTCATCCAAAATTAAACTCTGGCGATTACTACAGAATAACGGTCTCAGATACAGGCAAGGGAATGGAAAAGGGCACTCTCGATCGAATATTCGATCCGTTTTTTACTACAAAAACTGTCGGAGAAGGAACGGGACTGGGCTTGTCAATCGTCCATAGTATTGTGATTCAACACAGCGGTGAGATCACTGTGGATAGTCGCCTTGGAGAAGGCACCACGTTCAATGTCTATCTTCCACAATATACTGGAGTCAATGTGAGCCAGCTTGTGGCTCCTGCGATTACGAAGTCTGGACATGAGAGGGTGATGGTTATTGACGACGAAAGTGCCATTACTGACTTGCTGTCGGAGTTTCTTGGATCTCAGGGCTACCAGGTGACTGCATTCAATAATAGCGGGCTTGCGTTGGAGGACTTTCGAGAGCATGCAGACGCCTATGATTTAGTGATCACCGACTACACGATGCCTCAGTTTAACGGAGTTCAAATTGCCAAGGAGTTTTCAGCAATTCGGGCTGAGATACCGATTGTTCTACTGTCAGGCATCACGAATACGTTTGCGGAAGAAGAGCTGAAGGCAAAAGGCTTCCGGATTTGTATCGAGAAGCCGTTTCAATTAGACTCATTGATGAGTGATTTGAGGCGTCTGCTTGATTCAGAAGTTAGATCGCCGAGTCTTTGATCGTGACAAAAGCGCGCTCATAAGAAATTGGCAATTATAGAATTCTACCTGATGGTCGTTGTGGGGGCTTTGATTCTCTGAGGAACGCAAAGGGCGACGGAATCGGGGACGTTGGATTGCTGCCCCCGGCGGCTTTGGTCACCGGCGCGTTCAGTCCGTTATCGCCGCTCCCCCTAGAATGGGCGGGGGTGATGCACCATCGGAGCTTAGAGTTTGTCTCCCCGGCGTCCGGAGATTTTGCACCAATGCTCATAGAACGAACTCACTTTCGAGTCACTCAACGACGTGATGAATAGGTCAAATTGCGCTGAGATAAGAAAAAGAGGGTGTCTGACGGGGATCGAACCCGCAGCCTTCGCAGTCACAGTGCGATGCTCTAACCAGTTGAGCTACAGACACCAAGAATAGGAGAGAAACACTGACTAGCGTGACAGACCATGTTGCGAGCGTCACGTTGGTCGGCGTTGTTGAGAACTATATGTTCCTGTCTCTGCCACCCTGAACAACGCTCGGGACGCTGAAGGCTGTCAGTTATTTTCAACAGCTTGTTGATAGCGAGCCAGTGGTCAGCCTCTAACACTTGGAATATATGAGTTCCAACGAATGAGTCAGAGTGAGATTTATTAGTGGGAAGAGATGGTCGAAGGGAATAGAGTTATTCGGATGACTGCCTTTGAATGTTTGGCCGCGCCGTCCTTTTTCGAACTCGTGACATGGCTCGCCACAGATCGGTCACCGTTGGGCCTTGCTTTAAAGAGTCTTTGTTCTCTCGACTTGCTAAGGGAGTGAGCTTAGTGAGTTTCTCGTCTGGGATTGGAAAACTCTGCCCCACTTCATACTCCGGCATTTTTCACCCCATGTTCCCCTAAGACATTGAAAGAACCCTTTCAGTCTAACTTGTCACGACCAAGGGGCAACGAAAAAGCCGGATGAACCAAGCGCGCAGGCCTTTAAGTTCTTGATTGGCTGATTCTTACACCGAGAAATTGGCGCGAGGCCAGCTGCAGAACAGCTCTCAATAGAGGAGCGCCCTTCCAATTAGGTGCCTGGAGTGTTGCCGTAGAGGCGTAAGTGCAATCGATCGCAGTATCGATATCCGTGTTCTTTGCACAGCTCTTGAAGGACCTCCTGCTTCACCGTCATTTCCTCGATGCTGCGAGCTTCAGGCATGAGCAAGACTTTGTGGGGCGGGACCTCACCAAGAGAGCTGAGCAAGAATTGTATCTCGGGGAGTTCCGCCGCCGAGCTGACGACAAACTTGAATTGAAAGTCTCCTCGCCTCATAAGAGAACGAATGACCTCGACCTTTAGGCGGCGATCTTCGTGCTTGCTCTCCCAGCCGGATTTCTCGTCGGGGGTTGAGTTGGCAAGCTTCGGACTGATAGACATGAGGTCAGCGTTGAGCTCCGCATCGACGGTCCCCGCCGTCTCGATGGTGATGTGATAGCTGTGTTCGTGAAGTATCCGTGTGAGCTCTGGCAGCTCGGTGGCGATCATGGGTTCGCCACCAGTGAGAACGACATGCTTTGCGCTTTTGAAGGACAGGACCTTGGAGACTATGGAGGAAACAGACATCTCCTCGCCAGTGGGTTCCCAGGACGTGTAGGGGGTGTCGCACCAACGGCAACGAAGATTACAGCCGCTGGTCCTCACAAAGACCGACGGGATCCCGACAAGGCTTCCTTCTCCTTGCACAGAATAAAATATCTCCGAGATTTTCACGGCTTACCTAATTTCTTTCTAGCGGCCTTATGGTCGACATTGAAGAGAGCTTTTATCACCTTTTCGGAGCGTTGACCAGTCTGGAGAGCGAGCGTGCTGCTCTCACTATTCTAGAACGTTCTGGATAAGCACCGCGCCGTCGTCGAGGGTGAGCCAATTGTCCTTCGACTCAAGATCTTCTTTTGTTGCGCTGCCGACCTCAAGAATTTTGTACCGACCTGGAGCGAGATTGGAGAATTCAAATCTCCCGTCCTCGCCAGTTTTACAGCCCTCGACAATAGCTTGGTAGCCGTCTCGAATGAGGGCAATAGCCTTGTCTTTTATAGCTTGGCCGTTCTTGTCATAGAACTGCCCTTTGATAACCCCAGACTTTGTGGTGAAACGCAGGGTGAGATGGTTGTTCGTTTCAGAGACGACTTGGGCATCACAGTAATTTCGAATGGCGTCTTTTTTGGTCAATACGAAGTTGTGGGTTCCCGGAGCAAATTCTTTGAACTGGACCTGACCCTTACTATCGCTCAAATCCCGACCGATGGCCCTGAACAAGAAGAGCGAGTCGATTCCGTCTTCCGCAGCGTCCTCGATGACTGAAAAGGGGCAAAGACCGAAGTCCAATTGTCTGACGGCGACCCCAGAGAGCGCTCGTCCGGCTGAATCGATGACGGTGATAGTGAGGTCGAGCAGTTTGTTAAGAGGAAATGTCCCAAAATTGATGTCAGAACTACCCTTGGGAACGTCAAGATAGATCGTCTTGTTGTCATAATTGTCAGCGCGTCCGGTTAATTCGTAGCGGCCGGGGCTGAGTGAGGTGAACTTGAAGATTCCGTCGGGGTCACATTCGTAACGAGTGTGGAAAATTGACCCATTCATCTTTTGAAGAGTCATCGAGGCTTTTAACAGTGGCTTTTGAGTTTTGGAAGAGACGAGAGTGCCAGAGAGGATAAGCCCTTTCTCAAGAACAAAGCTGCGCTCAGAGTTGATGATGTCTTCTTTCAATTCAATTTTAATGAACCTCTGGGCAAATTGGGGATGCTTGATAAGTAAGTTGTGTCTCTCGTCGGAGAGCTCTTTAAACAAGACCAAGCCATTCGCGTCCGTCGTCAATTCCGGACCTCGAACGGATCCAGGCAAATTTTCGGGTTGGAGCCAGAGTTCAACCCCAGGAATCGGGGCGCCATTTGTATCTTTGACTGATATTTGGAGTGTTAGATAGACCCGGAGTTGTAGATCAGTGAGCTGCTCTTCGCCGGCCTTGACTTCAATGAAATAGTCTTTTGTACTTCGATAGGGGCCGCGAGTTCCTGCAGCGATGCGATAGCGGCCAGGTTGCAGCTTCAGGGAATACTCTCCTTTCACGTTACTTTTAACGCGCTGACTATTTTTATAGCTGACAACGACTTCGTTGTTCTTATCCCGAGTGTAATGATTGCAGTAGATACGTGCGTCTTCCATGCCTGAACCATCTGGCGCGAGGACCCGGCCTCGAAGGATCGCGAGGCTCTTTGACTCCGTTTTCGCTGGTTCTTGCGTACTCTTCGCAATGGATGCTTGGATCGTCGATTTTTGAGCCGGGTCTGTGGGGTCTGCAGCGTTGGTCGTTATCACGTCGCGCTTTAGATCGGCTTTGGTCGCTTTTACGACATTTTTGGGAATCGTATTTTTTGGTGTGGAATCTGGAACTAAGAAGAACGAAAGAATGGCGAAGAGCAATCCAGAAATGAAGATTGCGACCCCGAAAGATTTTTTGGACATGGAGCGTTCCGCCACGTGAAATGAGTTGATCTCTGGGGATAGCATACATTAATTCGGATGGCCTCGCCAAATGAGGAATAGCGTCGCCTCCAACTAATGGAATCGACGCTATTTAGGAAATGAGGAGTAGGCATCCTAGTGGCGCCTGCTCCTATTTACCTAGGTTTACCACTTGTTTCATCCTCAAACGTGCGCGCTTTGAGCTTTACTTTCCAGCCTTTGGGATTCACAGGTATCTCAAGATCCTCTTTGCCGATTCTCGATGAGTAATCTTTCCAACTGTAGTCAATATAAGGCTGATAATGAAGGTTTATCGACGCAGAACACAGGAGAATGACAATGATAGAGGACTTGCAAAACACGGCTTTCCATGGCTGACGGTGATCAATGCCCAGCAGGAGTCCCCACGTCAACATTACGTAGGGTATGTAAAAGTATCTCTCGGGGGCAAATCTCTCAAAAGCCAAACTCCTAGGAGCTATTTTTACCAGGGCCAGGCTAGCAGGGGCTAATTTTAGGAGCGCCAAACTTTTGGGATCAAACTTCTCCGGTACGGATTTCTCGAATAGCGATCTCTGGAGTGCCGATCTTGAAGGAGCCAACCTGCTAGGGGCTAATCTCAAAGGAACCGATTTTGCGTATGCCAATCTCGGAGGAGCTGTTCTAAAGAGAGCCATTCTCTCTGGCGCCAAACTATATCACGCTACTCTTGTAGGAGCCAATCTCGAAGGAGCCAATCTCGAAGGAGCCAATCTCGAAGGAGCCAATTTAGTGAAGGCCGATCTCAGTGATGCCAATCTCGACGGGGCTAAACTCGAAGGAGCCGATCTCTCGGGAGCAAAATTTAGAAAGGCTAGCCTCAATAGAGCTGAGCTAAGGGGGGCCAATCTCCAGGGAACGGATCTTAGAGGAGCTATTTTCGAAAACACCATTTTCAGAGGAGTCAATCTCTCTGGTAGTGACCTCTCTGGCAGGAACCTTCCGTATAGAGATTTTTTGGGAGCCAATCTTTCGCAAGCCAATCTTTCGCATGCCAATCTCCGAGGAACGGAATTCATTAAGGCGAATCTCCAAGGTGCGAATTTCCAAGGATCCAATCTCCAAGGAGTCTGTTTTACCGGGGCGAATCTCAAAGGAGCGAATCTCAAAGGGGCGAATTTATCAGGAGCCAATTTTTTGGGGGCGATTCGAGACTAAACCTCCTTTCTTGGAACCTCTTGTAAAACGATCTCTTTGGAACCAATTTGTTAGGCGCTGATCTGTCACTGACACTATTGGGCGGGGTAAAGGTTTAACTCCAAAACTTTAGTCAATAACAAGACTGTTTTCAGATGGGCGAAGGGCATGAGCCAGGCCTTTAATGATTACGCTATGTCGAACAACACCACTCTGAAATTTGTCACTCCAATAGATTAGGGCTCGGCCAAAAAAGAGGTTACCAGAATCAAAAAATTACTGAATGCTTGAGGACGAATGTGGCTCGAAAAAAGTGTTTGAGGTGTGGCGAACCATGCAATTAGGCACAAAACAATGTCACGATCGCCAATGAAAGCGCAGTATTAAGGACAGGGGAGAATGAGATTGTGTCTCAGATTGTCATGGAACTCTCGTTGAATTGACTGTCTTGATTGAGTTACAAGTCATCATTGAGTGCTGTGAAAAGCT
This sequence comes from Planctomycetota bacterium, assembly GCA_029210225.1. Lineage (GTDB taxonomy): Bacteria > Planctomycetota > J058 > J058 > JARGOJ01 > JARGOJ01. Next base: position 2,690 of record JARGOJ010000013.1, on the reverse strand, counting down.
GGCGGACCGTTTTCTCATGAAGCTGGAGGTCGTCACAGCGGTTTAACTGTGCTTCGTTTCAGTCTTATTGAAGTGAAGCTCTAAGACGGCTCTCTGACAATGAGTTATAGAGTTAATGGAAACAAGGCTATACAGCAGAGCTGGAAGTGGGAATTGAACCCACGCGGACTTGTTTACAAGACAAGCGCTCTAGCCAACACGAGCGATACCAGCAATTTGAGAGACATGGAGACGAAGGGAATCGAACCCTTCACACGGTGTTTGCAAGACACCGTCGCCAACCCTTGGAACATTCGCCCCCGAGCAATGATTGAGGCCCCGATTGGGGCTCTACGCTCGGGCTGTCAATGAGAGCTGGGTTTTCAATATTGTTTTCATTGTGAATACCATCTTAATAGTTGCGTCCGTTGGACATTGAAGTTTTTCCATGTGGAATTGATCCAGGGCTGACTGTTATTCATTTTCCTGCGTTTGCCACGCGCCTCTAAAGACCAGGGAAGTCGGCTGACCTTTCAAAACAAATTCAAAACTTTTTCAACGCACTCTATTTGTTCGCCTTCTTAAGCTCGGCTAACTTTCGCCGCGCCTCGCGCTTAACTTCTTCGCCAGCATCGCTCTTTTCAAGAAAAATTTCGTAGTCCGCTATCGCTCCAGCTATGTCGCCCATCAACTGTTTCACCTGAGCCCTTGGAAAATGAAGCGCGTAAATGTTCGGGTTCAACTTGAGCGCACGATCCAAATCGGCCTTGGCTTCCTCTCGCTTGCCGAGCAAGCTATAAACGATGCCCCGATTCCCATAGACATTGGGCCTCTTTGAATCGACTTCGATAGCCAGGCTGTAATTGGCGACGGCCTTCTTGAGATTTTGAAGGTTTAAGTAGCTGTTTCCCCGGTTGTAGTATGCTTCGTAGCTCGGGTTTATCTTAATCGAACGATCATAGTCAAGGATCGCTTTCTCTTCCTCGCCGAGGTCGGACCAAGCCTTTCCTCGATTGAAATGCGCTAAATCAGAGCCAGACCGACAGGCAATCGCCTTCGTGTAATCCTCAATCGCCTCTTTCTTCAGTCCCAGCCTATCCCGAGCGACTCCTCTATTTAGATAAGGCAAGTCATAGTCGGGCTTCAATTCGATGGCCCGGTTGAAATCGCTCACGGCGAGCTTTGATTGACCCAACTTAGAGTAGATCACGCCGCGATTATTAAAGATGATCGCGTTCCGCCGGGTTTTCTCCAAGGCCGACTCGTAGCATTTCAAGGCCTTCTCCAATTGCCCTTGTCCAGCGAGCTGAACTCCTCGGGAGAAATCGGTGAATTCGTTTTCATCGCCCCGCCGTTTAGCCTCTGCGAGGAGACGCTTGAGAGAGTTTGTCCACAGCAAGGCAGGATCCTTCGCACGCTGTGATTCAAAACGATGCAGATAAAACAAAGCCGCGTAGGCCGGGGGGTGGCGAGCGATGGCCTCATTCAAAATGGACCGTGCTCGCCTCGGATCATTGGCCGACTCATAGACCTCAGCCGCAGCCATCAGAAATGACAGCGTCCGACGTCCGTCCCTTAGCGCTCTCACAACAGTCTGGTGAACCTTCTCTTGGTCACGCCCAGAGCGAGCCATATCCTGAGCCTTGGTTAACTCAGACATCGCGCTCTCAATTTTTCGAGCTGTCTCCTCTGCAATTCTTCGCTGTTCCTGCTCGGATTGGTATTGAATGGCGAGGAGATTGTTCTTTTGCTTGATTTGGCTGAGGTAAGACCAAATGAGAACGGAAACAATGGACAAGACTGAGAGAGCGAGAATGCCTAAAAGGACTTTGGGATTGCGTCTGGCCCAACGGTTGGAACGCTCGGCGAGGCTGTAGTCGTGACACGATACTTCATTGTCAGCCAAAAAGGATCGAAGCTCCTGAGAGAACTCTTCGACGCTGCTGGGACGCTTTTCTGGGTCGCGGTTTAATGCGAATTGAGCCAGAGAGTCGAGCTCTGGCGGAACATTGGGATTGATTTCCAATGGACTGCGAATTTGTCCTGCCGCCGTGCAGAGCAGCAACATCACACTGTCTGTGCCTTCAACAGGGATAGAATTGGTCAAGATTTCAGTGAGCAAAACGCCGAGGGCAAAGACGTCGCTGCGCTCATCAACTTTTCCTTCTATTTGCTCCGGGGCCATGTATCCGGGGGTCCCAACAACCGCGCCATCTTCAGTCATACCTGCCTTGGCAAGCTCACCCCGATCAATGTTAGCTTCGCTCACGAGCTGACCGCGTAACCTCGAATCTTCAAGTTCGCGTAAGTCACGAGCGATGCCCCAGTCCATGACCATAACCTCGCCGAACGCGCCCACCATCACGTTCTCTGGTTTCAAATCTCTGTGCAAAATTCCTCGGTTGTGGGCATAAGAAATCGCGTCAGCGACCTTCAATAGAATGATAAGTAACGGACGATAATCGAGCTTGACTGACTTTGTTTTATGAAGCGCAGCGATGTGTTCAAGCAGCGTTTCTCCTTCAATGACCTTCATGAGCATGAAGGGTTCGCCATCAGCGGTTGTTCCGGCGTCGAAGACTGGGGGGATGGCCGGATGGTCGAGGTGGGCGGTGATGCGAATTTCGCGCTTGAATCGAGAGAGCTTCTCCGGAGTACAAGATTCGTTTGGGAGAATCTTAAGAGCCCCATCGCGGCCAAGGCGCCGGTCG
>JARGOJ010000924.1 GCA_029210225.1 Planctomycetota bacterium | reverse complement strand
ATTCAAATCCCATGCTTCAATGAAGCCGGCACCCTGGCCCAAACCATCGCCGACCTCCCCAAAGAGTTAGACGGCTTCGACAGCATTGAAATCCTCGTCATCGACGACGGGAGCAGCGACGGTACCAGCGACCTGGCACGCTCTCTTAACGTTGACCACCTAGTCCGCTTCGCCAGTAATCGCGGCCTCGCTGCCGCCTTCCGCGCCGGACTCGCAAAGGCCCTCGAAGTCGGGGCCGATGTCATCGTCAACACCGACGCCGACAACCAATACTGCGGCGCAGACCTCCACAAGTTAGTCGCCCCCATACTTGCCAGTGAAGCCGACCTCGTCGTCGGAGAAAGAACGGGCGACGGAGTTCGAGAGTTTCCCCTGTGGAAACAAGCTCTTCAGAAACTCGGATCCTTCGTTGTCAGACAACTATCCAACACGAATATCCCTGACGCCGTCAGCGGCTACCGCGCCATGACGCGAGAGACGGCCCTGCGCTCGAATGTCGTTTCCACCTTCTCCTACACCGTAGAGACCCTCGTTCAAGCAGGGGCGAATGGCCTCGCGGTCACCTCCGTTCCGGTTCGAACCAACCCCGCGACACGCCCCTCCCGCATGTTTCACTCGACGACTTACTTCATTGCTCGAAGCGCTGCCACCCTGCTCCGCATCTACGTCATGTACCGCCCCCTGCGAGTCTTCATGATGGTCGGCGGGACTATTTGCCTGGCCGGTTTCCTCACTGGCTTACGTTTTCTCGTGTCCTATTTCAGCCTTGGAACGGACCCCGGCAAAGTGCAATCTCTCATTCTCTGCGCCATTTTATTAATCATTGGCTTTCAAATATTAGTGCTCGGAGTCATCGCCGATATCGTCGCCGCCAACCGCCGCCTGATAGAGAACATTCAGTACAACACTCGCCTCAACACTTTCAAGCGAGTTACGGAGAATACTGATTTAGAAGCAAAAGCAGTGAGTGAAGACAAGGCAGAGGTCGACGAGAGTGAAGCTCCTGCTTAATGATTAGATAAGTCGCTCAGCGCTGTCTTCAATTGCCCACCTAGAATTTCCGGAGTAAAGCGCGTCAAGAACAATTGACGACTGTTCTCTTCAAGCTTCCTCCGAAGCTCAGAGTCACTGAGTAACTCTTTGATCGACTCAGCTAAACTCAAAGCATTAGCCATTTCACAAAAGACGACGCTCTCTCGGTCTTTCAAGATAGACTCAACCGCAGAGCTGCGCCCAGTGATCATCGCCTTCCCCAAAGCCATCCCCTGATAAAGCTTATTCGGGACTACCCGCTTAGCCTTTCCCGTCGCGCCGAAAATACCCAGGTGAATATCAGCCGCCGCTATTTCTCTCGCCAATTTATCCTCAGCGATACTATCAATGAATTCAACATTGTTTAACGACCAATCTTTAACCATGGATTCCATTTCAATTCGAGTTTGCCCATCGCCGATCAAACGAAACTTTAAGTCACCTTCATCTTTGAGAATTCGGGCCGCTTGCAAAACCGCCTCGACCCCATGAAGCGGCGCATAACGGCAGTAAAGCAAGACTCTTTTCTCGTTAGAACTAGACTCAGACTTCAATTCACTGGAATAAATAGTGTCGTTCGCCCCAACGGGCAAGCAAAGAAAACTCTCTCGGCGACAGCTTAACGCTTCTACGAAATAGTCAATGTGCTCAGGAGTATCTAAGAGGACTAAATCGGCCAAGCGAACAGAGAGCCGATCCAAGCGTTTTAGAGAGCGCGCCCAAAAGCCGCCATCCTTTGTTAAAGCTCGATCGTGGACGCTCGTATCATAGAGAGATATGAAGACATCGAAGACCAGTTTTCGGCCAAATAGGGAGGCCAAAAAGCGCGCCAAGAACATATCGAAATGCCCGAGAAAACCGACAAGAATAATGTCGTGACGGGGCATAAACAGATAGCGCAGGGTCAATTTCAAATAGGCAAAGGCCAATTGAAAAGCGAGGACCAACTTCCCGAAGGCACCCTTGTAAGCCTTTGTCTTATCAGCGCTCTTTTGCCACACTGCTTCGTGACAGTAGAGCAGCTCCACTCCATTCTCTGCCAAACCCTTCGCGAGAATTTGATGGCGCGAGTAGTCTCTATCGAAGGTCCCCCAAAAACAAACGCGCATCCCATCAACCAGCCTAAGAACTGAGCAACGACGGCTTCGTCATCTCTTCCGGCTTGGGGAGTCCCATGACATCAAGGAGAGTGGGGGCGACATTAGAGAGGGCGCCGTTGTTAATCATGGAGCGCCCTATGTGATTCTTGGAGACGAGGAGGCCGTGGACAGGAAAGGTTGTATGAGCGGTAAAAACTTCTCCGGTATCAGGGTCGAGCATTTGCTCGGCGTTGCCATGATCGGCAGTGATAAATGCTCCCCCGCCCTTTAGCAACGCACTATCGACAATGCGTCCGACACATTCATCGACAACCTCGACGGCGCGAATGACGGCGTCCATTTTACCCGTGTGCCCAACCATGTCGGTATTGGCGAAATTGACCACAATTAATTGATCGTTGTGCTGAGCAATACGTGCGCAGACGCCGTCCGCCACCTTGGAGGCGTGCATTTCAGGTTGCATATCGTAGGTGCGAACTTTCGGAGAAGGAATCAATAAGCGCTCTTCCCCCGCGCAAGGTTTCTCCACTCCTCCATTAAAGAAGAAGGTGACATGAGCGTATTTTTCAGTCTCCGCAGCCTTGTAAATACTGTGACCCAGCTCTGCCAAATACTGCGAAATATGATTGTTCACTGACATCGGAGGATAGGCCACCCCCACAACCGCAGCGCCCTTTTGATACTCACACATGGAGACAAGCTCAAATACAGCGTCGTGACCTCTGTCGAAACCCGAAAAAGTCTCGCTCGTCAATGTCTCAACAATTTGCCGCGCCCGATCTCCTCTAAAATTAAAGAAGACAACCTGATCCCCGCGCTTCATGGTTCCGAGAGCCTTCTTGTCTTTATCAACGATTTGTAGGGGCTCCATAAACTCGTCGGTCACATCGTTGTCATAGGATCGCGTGACCGCGGCGATAGGATCGTCCACAGCCTCGCCTTTGCCATGGACCATGAGGTCGTAGCCCTTCTTGACACGCTCCCAACGTTTATCTCGGTCCATCGTGTAAAAACGCCCACAGACAGTCGCTATGGTCCCTATGCCAAGCTCTTTGGTCTTGGCTTGGAGACGTCGGAGATAATCCACCCCGCCTTTTTGCTTGGTGTCCCGGCCATCGAGGATTACATGAATATAAACGTCCTTCTCCAGGCCCCGTTTTTTCGAGAGTTCTAGCAGGGCATAAAGATGTCGCTCGTGACTATGAACTCCTCCGTCTGAAAGCAAGCCAACAAGGTGTATCGCTCTGTTTCGTTCAAAAGCGCGGTCGAAGGCCCCCACTAAGGCTTCGTTATCAAAGAAGTCGCCGTCTTCGACAGCCTTCTCAATCCGAGTAAAATCTTGATAAACGACCCGGCCAGCGCCAATATTCAGGTGCCCGACTTCACTGTTTCCCATTTGTCCAGGAGGCAGGCCAACATGGTGCTCTGAAGCGTCTAGGAGGCAGGAAGGATATTCCTTGAGGAAGGCATCTAAGCGCGGCGTGTTGGCCATCGCAACCGCGTTCCCCTTCTTCTCCTCTCGGACACCCCAACCATCACGAATAATCAGAACAACGGGCTTTGCCATGAATGAGCTCCCCAAAAGCTTGAAAGGCCAGATCAACAGAGTTTTATGCGACCCATTAGAATGTGAAAAAGGGCGATAGGATAGAGTTTAGGCTTAAAAAGCCAGCTCTTCCTCTCGCCCTCAAAATGCTTGAAGCGATGCTCGATTCAGAAGGATCGAGCCTTTCCCTTGGCGGGAACTTTCTTCTCAAGCACAAAGCGTAAGCCTTCC
>JARGOJ010000923.1 GCA_029210225.1 Planctomycetota bacterium | reverse complement strand
GTCGAGCAAAAGAACGTCACCGTCGACGACCACGAATACTTTCAGAGAGTCCGAAACGATGCCTATCGCGGGGTCCTCATTGATGCTGGTGGAGTCCGAGGTTTCGACTACCTCGGTAACCTCAGCAGCTCTGGGAGCGAGTCCGGCATGGTCATCCCCCAATGCACTCCTCTCTACTCTCCTCCCGAGGTCATCAGCGAACCCCACTTCTACTCCCCCAGCATGGATGTCTACGCCGCAGCCTTGAGCATCTATACCCTCATTACTGGACATGTGCCCTACAGTCACACCGAGCGCAAAATCGACCCAAGCGACCTCGTCTCAGTCTGGGAGTTCAAGCTCGCCGAGAAACGTGGTGAGATCTCCCCCATTAGCGAAGACGCCATCCACCGCGTCTTCTTTCCCGACTGCGAATTCCGCAACGGCAGCAGCGCCCGAGACGAATTCAATCAATCACTCTTCTCTTTCCTCGATCACTATTCCTCCGCCGATCCTCAAGACCGCGGCGATATTCACACCATGCTCGACGACTTTTCAAAACTCTTTCGCTTCGTCTCCACAGGCAAAGACGACAAGGACGTTTCCATTCCCGGCATGCAAGGGATGTTTTCGAGCGAATCCTCCCTCGCCCGACTCTTCGAAGCCCCTGGGACCCAAAAGAGCAAAGGCAAGATAGAGAGCGTCCGCCTCAAACGCGACTCAGGATTGGTTCCCGCCGTCGAAAGCTCAGAGTCGATAAAGAACAAGCTAGCCAAAAAACGCGCCGAGCAACCCCCGATCGCCCAACGCCCAAAGAGCACCGTCCGCCTCCGCAGACGCCCTAGCCAAGACAACCTCCTCAGCTCTCCCAGCAGCGAAGGCGCTCCTCAAAGCCCAATGGCTCCGCCGCAAACCTCTCCGAAGATCGTCACCCCAGAAACTGGTCGCTTCAGTCGCGCCAAAGCCCTCGCTGAAATGGAGCGCAATCCAGGTCAGAAAGCTCCCAAAAACAAATCCAAAACGCGACCCCAGCCAAGCCCAACGCGACGATCAGCGAAGCCCCCTGCCTCAAAACGACGTCCCACCGACGCTCCCGGGCCCAAACGGTCCTCCCTTCCTCCACCTCCAAAGAGCAAAGAGCTAGAGAAAAAGGCGCTAGAGAGTCAAAAGGCCGTCGTCGACTCGCTTTTTTCAAGGGCCAAGAGGAAGAGCAAGAACCGCGTCGTCGAAGGCGGTAAAACCCTCGATCAATTTATTAAAGAAGCCGAAAAAGGTCGAGAACCCTATTTTCAAGCCTTCCCTTTCCCGGTTCTCTACCTCGATGAGACCGAGAGTCGTCCATCCAAACAAGACGCCGAAACCGAACAGGTGCTCTGTACCCTCCATCCTCCAGAGAGCCCCTGTGTCTTCCCCCTCTCCACATCTTCAGGAAAAGCGGCCCGCTGCGTCTCTGTTGGCCGCTCTCAAGAACGCGATATCCGTATCAACGCCCCCTCCATCTCCAAGCTCCACGCCGCCTTCTCTCTAAGCGCAACCCGCAAGCAATGGATGATGTCCGACCTCGGCTCAACCAACGAGAGCTGGGTCAACTCAAGAAAGCTTGAACCCCTGGTCCCCGCCCTCCTTGAGAATCACAATCGTGTCGTGCTCGGAGGCGAGTCGTTCATCTACTTCACCGCCGAAGGCTTTTACTCTTACCTCAGCTCAATTGAGAAAAATAGTTGAGAGCCGCGCCCCTCTCTAAAACCTAAAAACACTCATACTCAGAACTATTTTCAAATCAATTTGAACCAGCGACCCCATCCTTGGGTCCATAGTGCTGTGCCTTCAAGACATCTTTCCAGGAGCTCATCGCAATGAAACACAATCGGGCCGAAGCCGCCTTTTGGCGCACCGTCACCTCCCTCTTCCTCGTCAGCGGCTTAGCCATCGTCGGCTGTAAGGCTGAAACTAAGTCCGACAGCAAAAAAGTAAAACAAGCTACAAAGGGCGACTCAAGAAACAGAACCGATAGCAAGAACGAAGCGCCCTTGGCCCCTGACAGTGCACGCGACAGAGCTCGCACTAGCGATGTCTTCGCCGATGAAGGCGAAAAAGCCCTTGAAGAAGTGGCCAAAGGCGCGGACATGGCCACTTTGAGCATGAACAGCGGCCGTCGTAGAGGTGGCAGTCGACGTCCCTCACGACGAACACGCCTTGGGGCCGAAGCCCCAATGTCTCCCGCTCCCAAAAAGGGGAAGAAGAAAGGTGGCAAGAAACGACCCGCCGTCAAGACCTGGAAGCGCGCTAAGAGCATTCCCAACACCTCACGATTGAAGATTGGTGACAACCAAGAATTACCACTTCAAGGAATGCAAGCCACCGTCCACGTCGACGGCTTCCGCGCCCGGGTCCTCCTCGATTGCTACTTCCTCAATGATCGCAATCGCCAGTATGAAGGCACCTTCCAGGTTCGCTTGCCCAATGGCGCAGCCCCCTATTTCTTTGCCTTCGGCGAAAGCACATGGGCCGCCGACGACAGCAATATCGATAAGGCTATCTTCCAAAGCCAAGAACAAGCCAGGAAGATGGGCACCAGCGTTAAAGAGGTCATGATTGCCCGGCAGAAAACATGGAACAAACCTAAAGAAGCGCGCATGGTTCCCAAAGCAAAAGCCGCTTATGCTTACAAAGAAACCGTCCGACAGCGCGTCGACCCAGCCCTTATGGAGTGGGCCGGAGCAGGGGTTTTTAATGCCCGTGTTTTCCCACTGGCCGCCAAGAAAATCCACCGCATTGTCATTGGCTATGACGTCAATTTATTACCCGTCGGCTCAGGACTAGAATATCGTCTTGATATCCCCTCAAAGAAATCAAAGTGCGTCGTTGATTTATTCGTCAAATCATTGGCCGGATCAAACATCACGATTGAGCCAAAAGCCGAAGCAGACAAGGCTCGAGGCAATCTCTACTACCGCTTCGAGAAAGCCAATCTCAGCAGCGTAGTCCTGCGCTACAACGCTTCCGGCCCCGTCTTACTAAGAGGAAATGATCCGAAGATTGGTGACACCTTCGCCGCGACTTTTGAGGCGCCCATTCCGGCGACTGAAAACCTCGCCGGAAATGATCACGGCGTCTTCCTCGTCGATACCTCTCTCTCCGGAAACCCAGAGCGCTTCAATGTCTGGCTGAAAATGCTCGGAGCCTTGCTTGAGAACAATCGCTCAACTATGAAGAAGTTCAATGTGCTCTTCTTTAACATTGAAACCTTCTGGTGGAAATCGGGCTTTCAAGACAACACTGAGAGCAACGTCAAAGAGTTGCTCAAATACGCCGACAGCCTCGCCCTCGAAGGCGCCACAGACCTCGGCGCGGCCCTCCGCGAAGGTTGCGCCCCCAAGTGGAGCAAGGCCCCTGTGTCAGCGGATTGTTTCTTATTGAGCGACGGCGCCGTGACCTGGGGAGAATCAGAGCAATACGGTCTGTCAAACATACTCAAAGACTCCAAGACCACGCTCTTCGCCTACAAGACTGGCTTCGCGGGCACCAACCAAGCCCTTCTCACTCACCTCACTCGGGAGAGCGGCGGTTCTGTCTTCTCAGTTGTTGGAGAAGCCCAAATCGCCAGCGCGTCTGTCGCTCACAAGAAGCGCCCTTGGCTGCTTGAATCAATCGCCATGAAAGACGGTCAAGACTTACTCCTCGCTGGTCGCCCTCAATGCTTATTCCCAGGGCAGCAGTTAACTCTCGCTGGTCGGGGAAAAGGAGGCGACATTATCACAATTAAGGCTCGCCAGGGCAAGACAATCAAGACCTTCCAGGTCAATATCCCTGCAGGCTCACAATTAACCTCTAGCCTGGCGCCTCGGGTTTACGGCCAGATCGCGGTTTCTCAAATTGAAGACTTCAATGATTTCAAGAGCGTCAGCGGAATCGCCAAGGCCTACGCCA
>JARGOJ010000922.1 GCA_029210225.1 Planctomycetota bacterium | reverse complement strand
CCGGGAGCTCTCTTTTCCCACTGGCCCTCGACGGCTCATCGTCCCGAGAACGCGGCTCTGGATAGCGATCAAGGCCTTGGTTTCGGTCGGGCTCTTCGTAATCATCGTAGTGTGAATCCTCCAAAGACTCTGAGCTGTCTTCGAAATCGTCATCTTGAACACGAAGCTGCCATTCGGCATCGACCAAGTCTCGCCTTATCATGTCCATGGCGACGCTTATCCGCTGACCAACCTTGCGGAATTGAGGCTTCATGGGGTTTGTATTCCTCTTCAGAGGGTAACTAACCATGCGCATCAACTGCAGCGTTTGGCGAAGAGTGCGAACGACATCACCGTCAGAGACGTTCGTCAGCGATCTCAAGGTATCGAAGGTCTCACCTTTGGCCCAAGCCCAAACAACTCCGGACAGGTTCCAATCGATGCCTCGGGATTGATCTCGAATCTTGTATTTCTTTTCGGACTCAGCGATGTTCGACACAATGCGATTGAGTCGCCGCTGTGTTTTGCCAAAGTGCTTTTTGGCGTCAAAAGGCGCAGGAATGCTATCGGGCCTTGATTCGTAAACGAGCGCCGTGAAAACAACCGCGAGCTTTTCGGGTGATAGCTGATCGAGGAGGCCGTCGTAGAGGATTTCGCTGGCGGCTAATTCACTGCCATAAATTTGAGCGGCGAAGTGGCCTTTCTCTGTGAGTCTGTCAGCAGGGTCATTGGCGTCGGGGCGAACGTAGTCGAAGTCGGTCAGGAGATCAAGCTTCTGCCGAACTTGCTCGATCATTCCGGCGAATCCTGAGAGGGCGACCTTCTCAGAGCGGCTCTTATGGAAGCGGTTTTTCTGGCCCCGGTATCCCATTCTATTGCGCCGCTTGTCTCGCTTGCCTTTCCCTTTCTTAACATGACTCCGCTTGGGTTCTTGCTCACCACAGTAATTGGCGAAGGATTGTTTACAGGCCTCGAAAATGCGAGGGCCAAGGTGTTTGTATAGGTTTAGAAGGGTCGCGTAGGAGAGATTGAACTGACTACGAATGGGTTCGACTTCTCCGAGGATAATGTCTCTAGCAACGTTGGCGTCATCGAGGATTGGGTCGAAGGTCACGTAGACGCTGCCGGCCATGTCCATTCCACGGCGCCCTGCGCGCCCGGCCATCTGCATAAACTGGCGGGTTAGCAGCGGAACTCGCCCGGTCCCGTCAAATTTTCGGATTCCTTCAAAGGCGACGGAGCGTGCGGGCATGTTCACACCGAGGGCAAAGGTCTCGGTCGCGAAGAGCATGCGAACGTGTCCCTTACCGAAGAGCTGCTCGACGATCTCTTTGAGAACAGGGAGCAGCCCGGCGTGGTGAAAGGAGATGCCTCTAGAGAGAAGCTTGCGAATGAATGAGACCATTTCGTCACGCTCGTCGAGTTGATAGAAATGAACAAGGTCGTCGTAGTCATTGAGGGCGCGATGACGATCTTCGTCGGAGTCGTAAAAGTCGAGGCGGCAGCAGCTTTCGGCGATGCGCTCGCAGGCTTTTCGACTGAATAGAAAGAAGAGGCAGGGGAGCTGACGCAGCTTGTGAATATCGTTGACGAGTTTGATGTGGAAGCTGCGGAAACGATCGGGAATGGATCTGATTTCCTTACGGCGCGCCTGACGCGTCCGAGATTTCATTTTCTTGAAGGACCCCGCGTTGAAGGGACGGATGCCTTCTTCAACATCGGCGATAAAGATCTCAAGGGGGATGGGCCGTGTCTTTTCGATGATGACTTTCATGACCCCTGGGCGGATGCTCTCAAGCCAACCTGTAAGCTGAGGGAGGTTGGATACGGTGGCAGAGAGCGCGACGATCTTAATTTGCTCTGGGGCAAAAATCAGTGACTCTTCCCAGACAGTACCTCGGTCTTTGTCGTCCATGAAGTGGATTTCATCGAAGATCACATAGCTAACATCGTCGAGTCGATGGGGACTTTCGAAGATGGTGTTGCGGAAGATCTCGGTGGTCATGATGACGACGGGAGCGTCGGGACGGATAGAGACATCTCCGGTTGTGACGCCGACCTGGCCGGGGTAGAGGTTTGAGAAGTCGCGATATTTCTGATTCGAGAGGGCCTTGATCGGTGAGGTGTAGATGATCTTCTTGCCCTCTTTGAGGGCTCGATCGAGGGCATATTCAGCGATGAGTGTTTTCCCAGCGCCGGTGGGAGCGGCCACGATGACAGATTCTCCGCGGGCGATGGCCTCGATGGCTTCGCGCTGAAAGGTGTCGAGCTGGAGGCCTTTGTAACTGTCTATTCTCGGGGAGTTATAACTCTTTGACATTTGTATGGGTACCTTGTCTAACCGCGTTCGTGCTCGTCGTAAAGGAAAGGGAATGTCAAGACTCCCAGACGAGTTCTGTCGATTCGACGGTTAGACTTCATTGTCTAACAGTCTTCGAGCTGTCGCGAGACATCTTTATTCGAGCTTTGGCTTTTCGGGTTTTTGATTTTGTTGTCCCGAAGCAATGGGGCAAGTTATAGCTGGCTAAGGCCAAAGCCCGGTAGGAATGATTAAAAATTAATGTGTATAAATCGTGAGTTTGAAGGCACAGACTTGGATTCGCGACTTTAGGGGCCGTCCAGTCCAATGGGAAGACGTCAAAGTCCGGGCGTCCAGTCACCTCTTTGTCCGCTGCCATAACGGGGAATAGCGCGCATGCTTTCGTCATCCGTGGTGTTTTGGGGGCTGGCGGGATTCTTGGTCGCTTGACTTTTTTGCGAATTTTCTTCGCTTTCTGTTTTAGACTCTGGCTGTTCCGCGCTGTATCGCGGAAAGAGCGCGCTCTCTTTATTGAGCGTGTAGGCGGTAAAGAACTGGCCTGAGTTGTATTTGTCTTCGATCTTACGCTTGACGATGAGCCCGCAGTCTATGGCATCGGAGAGGATCTCATCGCCTTTTTCTGTCGATGGGAGATTCAAGGCTTCCGACCTCATCATTTGGTCTCTGATGAATTTGAAGTTGAGGTAACGCTTCCGTCGCTCAAGAGATTCCACGAGTGGGATAAGGATGCTGAGGGCGTCTGAATGGCTTGGTTCAATGGGAGTGACAACAAGGGGATCGATATCATTCGCGACAATCTTGAGCTCATTCGCGATGGCGCGGTCAACGCCACAAATCACGACTTCTTTGCCAAATTTGTTACGCGCGATGGCGACTGCGCGGGATGCTTGACGACTGCCCGTCGATAACAGAATTGTTGTGATGCTTGGATTATCCGTCAAGACTTCAAAGAGATCCGCGAGTATCTCAAGGTCTTTTGTGTCTTTGAGTATGTCTTGGACTTGACCATTGAGGGAGCGTTTCTCGAGTTCGTAGTCGACTTGGATGGCGCGAATGCCGCAGGTTTTAAGGTTCTGCCGCAGTTCAGGAGGATAGGCTGTGAAATCGCCGTAGGCCTGCGCACGATCGAGCATGCCATGTTTTCGAGCTTTTTCGATAAGAAGAGCGGAGTCAAAGTCACAGTTGTATATGGTCTTCAAATGGCGATAGACATGGTCAATATCGATGAAGAGTGCGACCTTTTTTTGATCCACGACTCTTCCTTTCCGGGCTGGAGTGGTTGATCTAATTGGAGTGGGATAGATCTCAACCGCGAGTCCAATGCGAACGACAAGGCGATAATGATAACGCGCTTTAACTCTATCTTAAACCATGAAGACCTGCCTGAATGAAAATAGGGAAGGACAAGCCTTCCCCGTTTCCCATTCAAGCGCTTGGCTTCACTTGTAAAGCCAGCTGTCTTAAGGCTTAAAACAAGTTCAAAGAGCGCTGATTACTTGGTTCCAATAGCGTTGGAAGCAGTATCCGCTGGAGTTGTTGTTGAGAAGCGAATCACTCCAGCTTGGTTAGTGAAGAAGTAGCGATTACCTGTGTCACCAAAAGCTCCTGGAGTTCC
>JARGOJ010000921.1 GCA_029210225.1 Planctomycetota bacterium | reverse complement strand
GAAATCGACGAGAAACTCTGGATTCCCTATCAATACAGAGGCAAAATGTACGCCCTGGAAAGCAAGTGGGAAACGGCCATCAAGAATTACTCCATCGCCATTAAAATCAAGCCCGATTACCCAACAGCCCTCGCAGGACGGGCCTACGCCTACATGAAGATTAACCAAACTCAAAAAGCGCGCCGCGACATTGAAAAAGCAATGGCATCCGCCCCCGAAAAGCTCGACGTCATCGGCACCCAAGCGGCAATTCACCTAGCCCAAGGCAAAGAGGACCTTTGCTTAAAAGTACTAAGAGAAGGCCTCGCTAAAGACGCTGAGCTCGCCAAGAAGCCCGACTATGAAATTCAGGACAGAGCCGCTCCATACAATTTAATGGGCAATGTCCTGACAAGAAGAGGACAATTAGATCAGGCCATTGAAGCCTATAGCAACGCCCTCACTGCCAATCCTGTGAATACAAAAAGCTATGCCAGCCGGGGCTACTGCTATGCTCAACAAAGAAAGATCGACTTAGCGCTTAAAGACTATAATAAGGCCATCTCTATCGACCCTGACTTCTACCGCCCCTACTACAATCGCGCCACTATGAACCTCAGCCTTAAGAAATATCAGGAGTCTCTCGCCGACCTCAACAAAGTCATTGCTCTGAACCCGCCGATTCTGGCCTTAGGCTATGCCAAGCGGGGCGAGGTCAAACGAGAACTCAAAGATTACCAGGGAGCCCTCTCCGACTTTAAGCAAGCCTTAGCTAGAGACCCGAACAACTATGCCGTCTATGGCAACCGCGCCGACGTCTACATTCGCCTCGGAGAACTCCGAAAGGCCATCAACGACTTCGAAACCTTCGTCGAATTCATGCCCAAGCACCCCGTCGCCAAAATGGTAAAGAAACAGCTTCCTCGACTCCGAGCGTCTCTAAAGCAGAAAGAGACCCAGAGGTAAGCATGACTAAGAAGTTTCAAATCGGCCAAACCTGCACCGTCCCACAACAACTCCCCCGAGACCCCAAGCTGCTCCAACCCCTCATAGAGGTCCTCAAACAGAACATAGCGATCAATGAACAGCAGCGCTTCCCCAGAGGAACCCTCCTCCCAGACGGCCGCCTCGACCTCTGCAAACAAAATATCGGCCCTGAAGGCGCGCAGCTCATCGCCCAGTCACTTCAACTCAACACCCAGGTCACTAGCCTCATGCTCGGCGCCGATCAAATTGGCAATGTCGGCGCCAAGGCCATCGCCGACCTGGTCAAGGACCACAAGAGCATTCAAACCCTCTATCTCGGCTGTAACAAAATTGATGAAATCGGCGCAAAAGCTCTCATTCAATCTATTGAGGCCAATAGGAACATCACCGGCTTCTGGATTAAGCGCAACCCCATTGGCTACGAAGGCGCTAAAGCCCTCGCAGAGCTACTCGCCTCCGGGCAGCACTCCCTTGAAACCCTCGATCTCGTTCAAACAGGCATGGGCCTCGACGGCTGCCGCGAGGTCATCAACGCCCTCACTAACGACAGCCCAGGAAACACTCTCCATCGCATCTACATCGGCGGCAATCAACTCGGCCCCGACCTCTCTCCTTTACTCGTCCAAATCCTCGACCACAGCGCGCTCACCGAGATCTACTCTAGTTCGAATCAACTTGGCGACGAAGGCGCGGTGCCCCTTGCCCAAGCCCTCGCCGACAACTCCAGGCTCCGTGCCCTCGGCCTCGCCAGCAATGGCCTCGGTGAAGCTGGCTTCTCGGCCCTCGCCAAGGCCCTGCTCGCAAATAAAACTCTGCTCTACCTCGACCTCGGCTTCGCCCCCAACACAGAGTTAATTGGCAGCGTTCCTAATCAATTAAAAGGAGTCGCTGTCGACCATCTCTGCGAAGCCCTTAAGACGAATAAAGCACTTCGTTACATTGAACTGACTCAATCAATTCAAGAAAGCTCTGACATCGACAAGCTGCTCGACGCTCTAGAGAGCAACCACAGCCTTATTCAAATTAAATTGAGCCGTTCTCTAACCGGCGCTCAAAAAGGCAGACTCAAGGCCATACTAAGACGCAACCGAGACAGTCAGAGCCTCGGAAGCGATGGCCTCGCCCTGCCCAGACATCTCAAAATCATTAAGAGTGTTTATCGAACCGCCAAAAAGAAAACTGGCAAGGATCCAATTAAAGTACGAATTAAAAAGCGCATTGCCGGAGCACCGACCACGGAATTGCCTGTCACCGATGAAGAGATAAGAGAGTGCGCCCGGGTCCTAAAAATCCTGGGACAGCACCCGGATCACTTCATGACTCGGCACTCCGATCTGAGAGAGCTTCGGGCTGAGGCGAATCGTCTTATTCATTCAATTATGGAAGAGACCCGTGGTCGTCGGGGTCATGGTTCCAAGGGTGAGGACCAACGAGCACAGCGGAAGAGCCACGACAAGGCGCTCATTGAGAAAACAGGCCTTCGTCAGAAGCGCAAGCAGCAAGTGACTCACAATCAAGCGAAGGCTCTCCCTGAGCCCGAGCATCACCCCAAAGCGAACCATCAGAACAGCGAAGAGACGCTCTTTACCCGTCGTCAATGTTATGTGTGCAAGCAGGGTTATCGAGAGCTGCATCACTTCTACGATTCGATGTGTCGCAGCTGTGGTGATTTCAATTACGCCAAGCGAGACCAGAGCGCCGATCTTAAGGGTCGGGTTGCCTTATTGACTGGCGGACGAATAAAAATCGGCTTCAAGATGGGGCTAAAATTACTGCGAGCGGGGGCGACCTTAATCCTAACCACTCGCTTCCCCTGCGATGCGGCGAAGCGCTATCAGGGGGAGACGGACTTCGCTGAATGGAAGGATCGCCTACACGTACACGGGCTTGATCTGCGCCATCTCCCGGCTGTTCTTCAATTCACAAGAAGCCTTTCGGAGGACCTAGAAAGTCAGAAGCGTGGGCTCAACATAATCATTAACAATGCGGCGCAGACGATTCGTAGGCCTCCAGCCTTTTATGAGCACCTTATGGGAGTGGAGCAAGGAGGTCGCGGGGCGCTTGCCCCTGACTTGCAATCATTGATTTCTCCCCACAATCATCACGGCCAGATGACTTTGCAAAAGGCGCTTGGGGAGAGTCCTGGGGGAGAGGCCTTTGTCCCGGCCATTCTTTCATCGGTCCCTATTCTTGAGTCGGATCGTAGACAAGGGTCGCAGGAGTTTCCTCCGGGATGCTTTGATGCTCATGGGCAACAAATTGATCAACGGCAGGAGAATAGTTGGACTCAGTATCTATCGGACATTTCGCCGTTGGAGATGCTTGAGGTTCATTCGGTGAATGCTCTGGCGCCCTTTATCATCGTTCGTGAGTTGTTGCCATTGATTCGTCAATGCTCGTTCGAGGATCGTTATATTGTCAATGTGTCGGCTATGGAGGGGAAGTTTGAGTACTTGCGTAAACAAGCCAATCATCCTCATACGAACATGGCGAAGGCGGCGTTGAATATGCTCACTCGCACCTCTGCTATGGAGTTAATTCGCGAGGGCATTGCAATGAGCAGTGTAGATACGGGTTGGATTACGAATGAGCAGCCCAAGCACATTGCGGATGTCATGAAGGACAAATACAACTTCCAGCCGCCATTAGATGAAATCGATGGGGCGGCGCGGGTTTTGGATCCTATATTCTTTGGGCGCAACACAGGGCAGCTGCTTTACGGCTCATTCTTCAAGGATTACCAAGCGACAAAGCACTGGTGATCTCGCCCTGTTCATTTCAATTCAATGACAACTGCCTCACTCCACTATAAAAACCAAGACAGCATCGCTCTTCAAGGCTTATTTTGGGCGGGGAGGAGGCGGGGAGCTGCGGTTGGGTATGTGTTGGAGGACGGCGACGATGCCGTTCTTATTGGTGTAGACATAGAGATATTGAAAATGGAGCCCACA
>JARGOJ010000920.1 GCA_029210225.1 Planctomycetota bacterium | reverse complement strand
AGTCCGCTCGCCGCTTCAAAGATAATCCGCGTCGCTTCTTGCCAGGTTTGGGCGCCTTTCTCTTTGACGAGCTTGCTGAGGTCCTTGCCGTCGATGTATTGCATGATGATGTAGTAAAGGCCTTCAGGGCTTTTGTCGACGTTGAGCACCTGGACGATATTTGGGTGTTCGAGCTTCGCCGCGGCGCGGGCCTCGCGAAGGAAGCGCTCAAGGTTCTTCTTCGTCATGGCGGCTTTGGGGGGGAGGATCTTAACGACAACCTGACGATTCAAATTGGAGTGACTGGCCAGGAAGATAAAGCCCATGGCGCCTTGGCCAATTTTTTGGGTGACATGGCAACCGCCGATGGTTCGACCAATGATATCGACGTTCCCCTCGTCATCGATGACGGACTCGTCGACCCCCGGGGGCACATTCTTCTTGGACTTGTGAGAACCTGAAGTCGGGTTCATACGCCCGCGATCGTAGGGCCCAGATGTTGGCCGTTGTGGAGCCATCACTGCGGGAGGTGCGCCTGGCGGGGGCATGGGGGGAGCGTAGCGAGGGGTTGTTGGAGTGTGACGATAGTTGTTTGGGGCCGGATGCGCGCCGAGGGCACCGTTCATCGGGGGCATGTGAGGATTGGGCATTCTTTGGGGATTCGGCATGGCTTGATAGGGGCCAGAGCGACGACGTTGTTCGTTGATGACCTCTTGAACCTGCCCAGGGCTCATCACTTGTTTTTGGACGAGGATTTGCCCAAGCGGTTGGTGAACTGCCAGAGTTTGCTGATAGTTCAGCGCTTTACCGAGAAGATCGCGGGTAAGATAGCCTTTTAGCACAGCTATTTCGCCGAACAAGCGATCTGTTGCGGTGGTAGACATTCAATACCAAGTTCCCAAATTGACGATTCTGTTACATACCTATCATATAACTGTATGGATGATAATTGCTCGCGCTTTATCACTTTCCTGACCAAATTTTCTGCAAATTTCTTGGTTCCGTCGCTCCAACGCGCAAATTATCTAGAGATCGCGCCGAACGAAGACGCCGGATGCCATAGAAATAAGAACGATAATGAACAGGCAACCACTCAATAACGGAGATAGATACTGCACCTCGACTTTGTTCCCGGGATTTTCAGCGCTGAGGAATTTCCCCATCTTTTCGTCGATGAGCAAGTCTCGGCTAATCGCGTCTAACTCTTGGGTTCGTGGGAAGCACCAGTAAATAATCGAGAACGCGGTCGCGACTTTCCGTGCCGTCGGGCAAAGGTCGACCTCGCCCAACTCTTCCTTGTCACTGACCTTCCACGCAACGTTCAATCCCTTTTGCCCAGACGCTGCGAGGAACTCGCCGTTGCCTGAGAAATTGAGCGCGACGGCTTTGCCAGACAAGCCGCTAAGACTCTTCACACGGGTCATTTTGCCATCGGCTAACTTCAAGAGATCAACGACTTTATATTCCGTGCTGACAGCGATCAATCCTGAGCCGCGATGAGCAATGACGCGGGATAAACCTTTGAATCCAGTCATGCTCTGAACTTTTTTCCGAGAGGTCCAATCCCACAAACAAAGCTCCGATCCAGCGCCACTCAGGACGTAGTTTCCGGAGAGGATTAAGCCAACCATCGGATCTTCATGGGCATCAGGAATCGTGCTCTTGATGGCTCCTGTTTGCGGATCACAAACCACAATGGCGCCACTGCGATAGGCCATCGCCGCTCCAGCACCATCGTAGGAGATCGCGCTGGGGAGCGCGGGGTTGTTTCGCCCAGCCCCCGAGCCGAAGAAACCCATGTTGGTGTTTTCAGGGAGGTCTGGCCAACTTCGGCGCTGAGCCTTAGAGAGCTTCTCATTCAAGTTGAAGACGGCCACGTCTTTTGGGCTCGCGAGCAAGACGCTCTTTCCGTCGGGGGCCACGTCATAGCGCAAAATACGCCGGTCGGCGAGGGCAAAGGCCTTCTTTAAATTGCGCTTTTGCTCGTCGAAAACCGCGAGGAAAACCGGGTCTTCCCTTAAAAAATCGTCCTCAGGCGCTGTGTCTTTGCCATTCTCACCGTCTTTCTCCTCGGCGATGGCTGCCGGAGGATTCTGAAGCCGACCAATCGCATAGGTGAGGAGCCCGTCATCGCTGGGTTGCATTGGTGAGCGACTTTGGTGAAAGAACTCCTCGAATTTGCCCATTTCAGTGCCTTGAGAGCTCTTATACTGCTTTAGGATGCCAAAGCTGTCAGTATCGCTAATGCTGAGGCGCTGACCGTCGTTTGAAATGCTGATCGCGGTCGCTGAGTAGTAATTGAGGAAGCCTTGCGCACTCTGATTGGCGGTATTGAACATGATCGCAAAGAGGTAGAAGAGCAAAGAGGCGATGATCGTGAAAATCTGGCTCCGCGAGACGACGCTCACAAAGCAAGAGAAGGCGTAGAACTGGGCGAAGGTGAAAATCAAAATAGGAATCGCGTAGAGCGCGTTAAAGTTCCATTCCCCGCTTCTTAGACTGACGGCTAAAAAGACGCCCGTTATCAGAAACACCGCGAGCAAGACCATGAAGCTGAGACCACCGAAGAACTTGGCCCAAATCACCCCCACCCGGGAAACCGGTCTAGACATGACAAGGTGAATCGCCCCGGTCTCCAAGAAACGCGGCATAAAGCCAGCGGTGACCAGCAAGCCGGCAATCAATCCGAAGAACCCAACCACGAACTTGTTGAAGAGCCCCCATTGGAAATAGGCGATCTTGATATCCGTCGGAATGTTGACCAAGCCCTTCCACTCGGGGTGACGACGGTCAACCTCCCAAATAAAGATGGACAAAGACGGCAGGTCTGCAGTGACCTCGACTTTATCACCCTCCTTTTTCCCAGAAAGCGCCGCTTCAACGTCTTTCTTGGAGGATACTGACTTGCCGTCAATCTCCAAGAGAATGGCCCCAGGGGAGCTTGCATCCTCAAATTCTAATCGGCCTTTGGAATCGTTAAGATCAAAGGGCAGCTGAATGGCGCCCCCATGATTAACGAGCTCAACGTCCAACTTCTCTTCGGCCCACCAACCCACACCCGCCACGACAAAGATCGCGAGCGCGGAGGCACCGAGGAGAATGGTCAAGATCATGGAGTCCCGCGCTTCGCGGTAGGAATCGACAATGATTGAAAAGTACTTACCCATTATTTTGACTCCGTTCCCTTGTTGCCTGCTTTGACGATGGTCGCTTTGAGCGGCTTGGCGTTTCCTTGGGCGCCGCCTACTTGGCGGCCTCCAACAGCCTCTAGGAAGGCTTCTTCCAAGGTGAGCTTGACCCGCTCCAGGGCCCGCAGTGAATACTTCTCCGCTCTGAGAAGATCGACGACCTGGTCAACCTTGCCGAAGTCATCGGCGTCGAGGGTGATCGACACTTCTTTTCCATCCCCCTTCTCGTCTATGGTTTCGCGCCCGTAGTCCGTCCCCATAATGCCTTTGATCTTGTCTCTGATACGTTCAACGCTGTCATGAACGATAAGGTGAACCTGCGGTGTCCGCGCCGTAATCTCCTTCATCGTCCCCGTCTTCAAGACTTGCCCCTTTGTCACGATAGAGACTCGTTCGCAGACCAGTTCAACTTCTTGTAAGAGATGAGAGTTAATGAAGACGGTCTTCTTCTCGTCGCTGAGGGTCTTAAGCACCTCGCGGATTTCCTTGCGTCCAACCGGGTCAACGCCGTCTGTGGGTTCGTCCAAGAAGTAGATGTCGGGGTCGTGAATCATGGCTTGCGCCAGCCCGAGGCGCTGAGACATCCCCTTACTGAAGGTTCGAATTTGATGGTCAGCCCACTCCTTCATTCCCACCCGCTCCAAGACTTCTGGCGACCGCGCCTTGATTTGGGCGCCCCCCATGCCCGCCAAGCGACCGTAGTAGTCAAGAGCCTGCGCGGCGGTTAAGTATTCGGGGAAGCGGTGATGTT
>JARGOJ010000919.1:1991-3920 GCA_029210225.1 Planctomycetota bacterium | reverse complement strand
ATCCCAAGCTGGCGGAAGATGTGAGGAAGGCCGAGATTCGTCTCTCGCGCTAAACCCTTTGCTTTCCTTTGCTAGACCTAGCGGTCGAGCTTTGAGTTGTTTAACAGCTCGATAATTTCAGGGCGTTGGTAGAAGCGTTTCGCTCGCCAGCGCCTTTTCCATGGAAGCTGACGTCCGGTCACCAAGTTTAAAGTGGCCGCTTCAAAGTGCCATAAGAGCGGGCCTAGCTCTTCCCGACCAATCCAACGAATGCCTAACTTTTGTGCTTCACAGTAGCGTTGGATGGCCTCCCCACAATCAATGTATTCCCCATTCACATACTTCGGGGCGTCAAAGCAGAGCTTGTGATCGTCGAAGAGTGAGCGATGCAGGAGCGTGCAGTGGCTGATGAGCTTGGCGGGTAGGCCTCGCTTGGCCCAGCGCTTTTGTTGCTTGCGCCGAGTCCACCACAGCTTGGCGTGGTCGAGGGGTGTGCTCATGGGCATGATGACTCTGTCAGCGCTCGCCAGGAGCTTTGTATCCGTGTTGAGGTAGGTGACGAGAGTTTCAAGCCAACCATGGCAGCGAACGAAGGTGTCGCTGTGAATGGTGAGAAGCCACTCGCTCTTCGATTGTTGGATGGCAAAATCGAGGGCGTTCCGATGGGTGGGTTCGGATGCCGGATTGCGGGTGAGCTTTATCCAATCTAAGGATTGCAAATATTCAAAAGATTCATCTTCGGAGTGATTGTCGACGACCAGCACTTCGTGAGGTGAACGCGTAAAGAATCGTAAGGATCGCAGGCAAAGCTTGATCTGTTTAAGGGTCTTATAGTTGACCACAATGATCGTTACGGGAGGGGGCTCCATGGCTTTTGGGTGGCTCCTGTTGATGAGATCCTTGAGTTAAGCATAAAGCTCCTTTATCATGCGCCGAAAATTGACCCACCAGTCGAGATAGGGTGAGTGACAGCGTCGGTCGCTTGTGTTGCTAGGTCGAATCGCAGGCCATGAAGACAAGCGACCAACGCTGTGAGGGAGTTTGCTATGAGTTTGTCGTTTGAAACACATCCTGATCAATACAAACACTGGAACTTCGAAGTGAACGGTCAAGTTGCCCGCGTCGCTATGAACGTCAAGATTGATGAGGGTCTTCAAGACGAATATGCCTTGAAGCTAAACTCATACGATCTTGGTGTTGATATCGAACTTTGCGATGCAATTCAACGACTTCGCTTTGAATATCCAGAAGTTCGTGTCGTGATCATCGCGAGCGCTATTGACCGTGTCTTTTGCGCCGGCGCTAATATTTTCATGCTTCAAAGTTCGAAGCATAACTTCAAGGTGAACTTCTGTAAGTACACCAACGAGACCCGTCTCAGCATCGAAGATGCCTGTGAGTATAGCGATCAGTTCTACCTGGCTGCTTGCAACGGAACGGCCTCAGGCGGTGGCTACGAGCTGGCCATGGCTTGCCAGGAAATTCACCTCGTCGACGACGGAAACTCCGCTGTGAGTCTTCCTGAAGTGCCTCTGCTCGGTGTCCTCCCAGGAACCGGTGGATTGACGCGCTTGGTCGACAAGCGCAAGGTGCGCCGTGACCGCGCCGACGTGTTCTCGACTTTGGCCGAAGGAGTCAAAGGGAAGCGCGCCGTGAAGTGGAAGCTCGTGGACGCTGTTCATCCTCGGAGTAAGTTCGAGGCTGGAGTGGACGCTCGGGTTCAAGAGATCATCGCGACGCCGACAAAGTTGGTGAAGGGCAAGGGGATCACTCTCGATCACCTGAATCCTGAAGTTTCAGAGGCGGGCTTTAAGTATCGCCACGTGACGGTCGATCTTCATAAGGCTGAGCGCCACGCAACCTTGACAATCAAGGCTCCCGAGCAAGCGCCTCCGACGAGCGCTGAAGGAATCTATGAGCAAGGCGCAGATTATTGGGGACTGAGAGCTT
>JARGOJ010000919.1:0-1981 GCA_029210225.1 Planctomycetota bacterium | reverse complement strand
TTGCGCTTTAATCATCCCAATCTCGGCCTGATTTTGATCAAGTCTGTGGGCAACAAAGACCATGTTTTGGCGATCGATGAAGGTCTTAAAAACGCTAAGGATCACTGGTTTGGCAATGAGGTGCTCGCGCACCTACGCCGCGTTTTAAGACGCCTCGATCAAACCGCCCGGAGCTTCTTTGCCTTGATTGAGCCGGGCTCTTGCTTCGCCGGTCATCTCTTAGAGGCGGCTTTGGGATCCGATCGTATCTACATGCTCGACGACCCGGACAACCCAGTGGATATTCAGCTCAGTCACCTTAACTTTGGTGAGCTGGCGATGGATAATGGTCCGACAAGGCTTGAGGTTCGTTTCTACGGTGAGCCCGATCAAGTGGCGAAGCTCAAAGAAGTGACGGATTCTATAGACACTGAGACGGCGGAAGAGCTTGGGTTGATTACCTTTGCTCCGGACGATATCGACTGGGAAGATGATATTCGTATCGCCATTGAAGAGCGAGTCAGTTACTCTCCCGATGCATTGACGGGGATGGAACAGAACTTGCGGTTTGTTGGTCAGGAAAATATGAACACCAAGATCTTCGGGCGCCTCTCAGCGTGGCAAAACTGGATCTTCCAACGTCCAAATGCTGTGGGTCCTCAAGGCGCCTTGACAGCCTATGGCAAACCAGAACGCCCAAGTTTCAACTGGACAAGGACTTAATCAATGAGCGAAGTGAATCGTTTTGAAAAAATTCCTAACAATGTCAACCTGAGCCACGATCGCCGTCTCCAACGCGCTCTTGAGGCTTGGCTGCCGAAATACCAGTCTTGGTGGAAAGACATGGGTCCTTGTGGGGACTGGCAAGACAAGGACATCTACCTCAGGACGGCGGTCTCTGTTGACGCTGACGGATGGGCCGACTTTCGCTATGTAAAGATGCCCGATTACCGCTGGGGTATCTTTGTGCCCCCCGCGACCCCTAATCGCAAGATTGGCTTTGGGGATGTGGCCGATCAACCTGCTTGGGACAAGGTCCCAGGGGAATATCGCAATATTCTCCGTCGCATCATTGTGACTCAAGGAGACACTGAGCCGGCCTCCGTTGAGCAGCAGCGTCTGCTTGGTAACACCGCGCCGAGTCTTTACGACCTGCGCAACCTCTTTCAGGTCAATGTTGAAGAGGGCCGGCACCTTTGGGCGATGGTTTACTTGCTCCAGAGTTACTTCGGTAAGGATGGCCGGGAAGAAGCGGAAGAGCTGCTCCAGCGCCGCAGCGGGAATATTGATAAGCCTCGCATCCTCGATGCCTTCAACCAGCCTTGCAGTGATTGGCTTTCCTTCTTTGCCTTCACGATGTTCACCGACCGAGATGGCAAGTATCAGTTGGCCTCTCTCGCTGAGAGCGGCTTTGATCCCCTGGCTCGCACTTGCAAGTTCATGCTGACTGAAGAAGCGCACCACATGTTCGTTGGAGTCACGGGCATTCAGCGGATTCTGGAGCGGACCGCGCAAATCATCAAAGACGATCCTGGAGCCGACGTTCGCCAACAGGGCTGTATTGATTTTCAGACCGTTCAAAAGGCGGTCAACTTCTGGTACAGCTATTCCCTCGACTTGTTTGGTGGGGAAATTTCCTCGAACGCTGCGGAATATTTCTCGACGGGCATTAAGGGTCGCTATCGCGAAGCCGATCAATACACCGAGCACAGCGCCCTTGATCAATTCAAAAATGTGCCGATCATCGACAATGGAATCCTCACCAGCAAAGAGGTTCCTTTGCGTAACGCCATGAACGAAGTGCTCCGTGACGAATATGTCACTGATTGCCAAAAAGGCGTTGATCGTTGGAATAAGACCCTTGCGAAGGAAGGCGTGGACTTCCGCATCACGCTTCCAAGCCGTCGCTTCCACCGTCACCAGGGGGAATATTCAAACAACTTCTTCAACCGTGAGGGAGAGCTTATTGACGAAGCAAGCTTCCGTGCGAAAGAGAAGGACT
>JARGOJ010000918.1 GCA_029210225.1 Planctomycetota bacterium | reverse complement strand
AACAATGTGGTCATCAAGATCGGCTCCGACGACGACCATAAGGCCTTCCTAAAGAAGAGCCTTGCTGACCTCCGTAAGTTCCTGGATCAACTCGAACCCATCTATAAAGATCTCTCAAGCCGCATCGATAATAAGGCTGCGGTTGATGAGGCATGGAAAGCTCAGTCAAAGAAGCACATTGAGTCTCTGACTGTCATTCAACGTGAGTTTTACAACTGGGAGCGCGTCCATGTGACAATGCCCCTTGAGAAGTATCGCCTCACGCTTGGCTCGATCCATGTGAAGATTTACAAGACGCTGGTCGCCTACAACAATGGCTCAAGCGGCCTCGAACAGAACATGAAATTCACCGCATCCGATATTAAATATCTTCGCGACGTTCTGAGTCCTGCGACCCCATTGGAGATACCGAAGAAAAAGGGAGAGAAGTGACTCTCTATCGCTCGTCTCTGGTCTCGTTCCTGTCAGTAGGACAGCTCAACGGTCCACACTGACAGAGGCAACTCTGCGCGCAAGAAAGTCAATTTTTTGTAACTCTTGGGAAAGAGTAGAGGAAACCTATCATGAATTGGAAACGGCTCAGCATCCTTGGGATGGTCTTAGTTGGCTCCCTGTTGCCTTTGGACGACGCGTTCTCATGAACGAACGTCGTTGGCATTCCGTCGGAATGCGCCATGCGAACAGTCGAGGTCGACTGCAACGAAGACTCGGACAAGCGAACAGATAAACAAGATCAACTCGTTGAGAACTTTGTCAACGGTGGAAGCATCCATCACAATTTCAAAATGTCTCACGACAACAAGAAGTTTATCTCCTTTGGCCACGACGGCCTCCTCCTCGTCAAAGGTCGCGAAGCCCCCAAAACGATCAACGTCATTCTCTATCAATATGAGGTGATTTGGGATCCTACAAACCGTTATGTCGCTTTCATGTCTCCCACCCCTGAGGGTGAGAACCTCATGATGATTGATACCGCTGGTGAAGAACCGAGCCTGAAGACCCTCTATACATTGAAGCGGCCAGGTTCTCTCCGTGGCATCGAATGGTCCCCAAAGGGCGGTGAGATCTACTGGATTGAGCAACAAAGCGTCAAGAGAGTCATTATTCACAGTCTCAAACGTATCAATATCAACAGCAAGAACATCAAAACTCTTGTTGAGGGTACCGATATCATTGACTTCTTCATGCCTCCCGTCACTTGGTTCCAGTATGGACAAGGCGCTCAGAGCCGTCCCTATTCCATTGTCTATGGAACTCGGCGCGGACTCTTCACGATCTCCGCCGATGGCAGCAAGCGTCGTTACCTCACCGAGGCTCCTGCCGTCGGTGTCACGAACTTGGAATGGTCTCTAGATGGAAAGAAAATCATTATCTACTTCCATAAGAGCTTTAAGTCCATGAAGCACGGCCTCCTGAAAGGAGTTGTTCTTGCCCACCTGGATAAGAAGGACCCCAAGGCAGGTAGCCAGCCGCCGGCCCAACTGAGTCCAAAAGAGAAGAAATCGAAAGTGAAAATAAGTAAGGCCAAGGCTTACTTAGAGACGCTCTACGATGGCAAGAAGATTCATACCTTGTGGTTCTCACCCGCCGGGAAATGGGTCATGTGGATCAAAGAAGAAGGATGCTGGTATCGTGACCCTAACGACATCGGCAAAGCTGGAATCAAGATTCCTAACCCTGTCATTGAGGATGAAGATGGAAACCTCGTCGAGATCACCGATAAGTCCATCAAGGGCGCTATCTGGAACAACGACGAAAACCGCTTGGCGATCACCGCTGGAAACCAAGTTTGGATTTACAGCACGGTGACTAAAAAGACCGAGTTGTATTACGAGTTCGGTGGCGCCCTCTCACACTTTCTTGGAGAACCGCGCTGGCGTGGAGATAAACTTATCCTCACGATCTTCGAAGATACAAGTCAAACAGGCCGCGAAGCGCCTCGTCCAAAAGGCGAGAACGCTGAGAAGCCCGACAAAGCGATCGCCGAGATGTACAGCGACAAACGCAAATTTCTGAAAGCCGAGCGCAATCGCATTGAAGAAGCTCGGAAAGCCAAAGAAAAGGCCAAGAGCGCGAAGAAGAACAAAGAGATTGAGAAGGCTGATGCCGAACGTCGCAAGCGTGAAGAGAGAGAGCGTAAGAAGCTCGAACGTAAAGAGAAAGCTAAGAAGAAGGGGTGATTGCTCTGCAATCCCCCGTCTTTCTTAGACGATTAAAGACACACAATCGAATAGAAAGAGGGTTGGGGTCATGACACGACGACATTTCACCGTCAAGGGAATGACACTCGTGGAATTGTCGGTTTCGTTGGCACTTGGGGTCGTCCTGATCGGAATTATGGTTTCGGTTTGGACAACATCTCAAAAGATCATGTCCAGCACGACTGACAATATCCTGGTGTATCAAAACCTTCGAACGGTTCTCGATACCATTGAGCGTGACATCGCAAACGTCGTTCGCACAACGGATATGGAATTCTTCGAGGACAAAAACGGCAATGGTCACTATGACCTATCCAATGTCCCCGACGATGCAGAAGAAATTGTTGGCTTACGAGGCAACGAGTTATTCTATGTCGACACCAAGCCTGACGCTGGGGCGGGGGCTCCCGACTCCTCTCTCCCCGACGGTCTATCTCGCGATCTGAACGCCGTGCCGTATTTTTACGCGCCGACGCTCGTTCGTCATAGTAACTACGATGGAGTTGTTGGCTGGGATAATGAGGCTGATAACAGTCTTATCGATGGCCACCGCCGCGACGAGTTCTATTTCCGCACCTTCACACTCATCCGCGGAGAATCACGACCCGTCATGGTTCATTATAGACTTCGCATTCCCGATAACAATCCCCAGCGGCCCACTCTGCTGCGCACAGTGAGTTTCATCAATCGAAGCACGGACACTCCCTTTGCTGAGCCCCCCCGCATCGACGAGCTTGCTGATGGCATCACCGACCTCGAATTCGAGATGTTCTACAAAGAGTCACGCATCCACGATCGTGGTCAATTCCTAGACGCCAAGCAGCTTCGTGCTGTTGACAGCGGTCCTCCCCCCAAAGCAGTTGTCCCCGGGCTTGAGAATCAGTTCAACGCAACAGCAGTCTCCCTCTACTACACTGGGGATGCCATTATTGAGAACACCCGTGAGAACGGAGTCTGGCTCCGCCCAGAAGACACGAACTTCCAATTTGGTGCTGTGCGCCCTGGCGACCGCTTCTATCTTTATGATGCGGAAGACGACGACGGCAACGGAAACGACACAGAGCTCGCCGCTCAATTTGGTCGTAAGTTCCTCACGATCGAACAGATCATCGCTCTCCAACCTACCGGCAACACCCTCGGATCAGGAGAGTCAAAGATCTTTATCAAGTTCGTCGAAACGATTGATTTCAGTGTCCTCGCTGGCCTCGCAGGGGAAGCGACGACCACCGTCACTGAGTTCAGTGAGCCCGATAAGAAACGCACCATCTACCAGTCCTTCAAGGTGAAATTCCGTGTTGGATTCCTACCCGGAGCGTTCAAAGTGAAATTCAAATATCGCGACTTCCGCGCTCGGCGCCTGAAGCCTTTTTCACGTGTTATCCGTGTGCTTGGCTCATAAAACGCAATAAAGTTCATTGCAAATGCGTTCCATGAAGGGCGGGGAAGAACCCCGCCCTTTTTCAATGTATAGGGAGAAAAAATGACTCGGAAGATTTCCCTCGTCACGCTTAGCCTCGGCCTCATTCTTTTGGGCTTCAGCTCCGAAGCTCCAGGCACTCAAGGGAAAGATGTCGACTATTTCCAAGCCCGGGTAAAGTTCAAGAATCGCGAGGGTGAGCTTGAAGGCAAAGCGCGCTTCAAAAAGGGCAAGTTCGAGATTTATGAAAACGGTCGCTTAAAAAAGTACGCGCCGGGAGATATCGAATATTTCGAAGAGCTTGACGAGCTCG
>JARGOJ010000917.1 GCA_029210225.1 Planctomycetota bacterium | reverse complement strand
GAATTGCGCCAGCACTCCATCGATAACTTTGTCTCTCTTCTGCTCATGCTCAAAGAGGACATAGCCTCCCAACGAAGCCCAGGCCGTCCTCCTCTGCCAACCCGCACCGAGCTTATGTCACGGGAAGCCACGCTCTTGAAGTATTATCTGCTTGATAAGGAAGAAGAGCGTGCGAACGCCACTCGCTGGCTCTTCCTACAACTCGAAAGGCCAGATATTTGGCCCACGTCTCAAAAAGACGACATCGTCGGCGAAGAAGTCGAGGACGAGGTCGAAGACGGGGTCTTTCAAGCGGAAAAAGTTACCACTGAATTCGAACTTATTGAGGATGCTCCCGTCGCCTTTGAGCTTATCGACAAGGATCCAAGCAAAGAATCTGAGGCATGATCGCCATGAACTTTGCACATGCTTTGCGCGTTATGTGTACTGAGTCTTTAACATAACTCTTGAATTCACAAGAGATGAACGGCATCCTTCGACAATCCGCCAAGTCGGGGTAGGTTCTCCTGACTCGCCGAAGGGAAACTAGGGAGTGGATACACACAGTAGTGCCACACGTGGATTGTTAGTGGGACGGGAGTTTTTCTTCTGCCCTCGCTGTGATTCGCGCCTTAAAAATCGTGAGTATCCAACGCTTTTCTACAAAGCGTTTGGTCGGCTATTTGGCTCCGACGTCCAATTCCGTTGGCAATGTTCGGATTGTGGCTATCGAGAAAAAGGTCGCACAAACTGGCCTCTCGGACTCTGTTTCCCCGGTCTAGTTCTCGCCGCCGCAAGCTTTGTCCTTCAAAGCGAAGGTTTTGAAGAGACCGCTCCTCCCGAAGTTCTCGAAATCGTCGAGCAATGTCTCCTCGGAGTCGGAGCATTCCTCTTTGCCCTCGGTTTTTTGATCCTCGTAGCCCGCCTCATTCGATCGAATCCCGTCCGAAAAATCTCCTGCACCATCTGTGATCGCTACTTCAAAAGAAGCGAAGCCTGGGCCAGCACCGACTATTGCAGTGTTGAATGCGCCCAAGTTGAAACGGAAGAGGAGCTCGAAGAAGAGCTTGCGGACGAGGAAGTTGAAGACGTCGAGGAAGAAGAAGTCGAAGACATTGAGGACGTTGAAGAGGTCGAAGAAGACGACGCCGAAGAGGTTGAAGACGTTGAGGATGTCGAAGACGACGACCTTGAAGAGTCTGCCACGGCCAACACTGACAAAACAAACACCGATTCATCCTCAGACCCAGCCCATTCCACTGAGCCTGTCAAAGCCATTGAGAAAGCTGACGACTCGGTCAAAGCCGAAGAAACAACGGAGTCTGGCCTCGAAGAAGAGGACGACGAAGACGTTGATATCGACTCGATCAACGAAGACGAACTCGAAGAAGCAAGCGCCGCCGCCGATACCACCGACGAAGTCGCAGAGATGGTCCTCTTCGAGGACAAGACTGAATATGAAATGTGGGACCCAAACACTATCGTCAGCGAGGCCACGGAAGACCTGGATCTCGACGCCGTAGACGAGGCCGAAATCGAAGAAGGTCAGAGCGCTCCTGAAGATATCAACGAAGTGGAAAACGCTCTATCCCTCATGGATAGTCAGCGCAAAAACAACTTGTCCGACCGGACCGCCATGTGGAAAGTCGAAGATATCCTGGCTCAAACAGACGACTTAGACATCATGGCCAGCACTCGGATGAACAAGAGCAGCCCGACCCTTGATTCCGACCGCTTCAACACAAACGAAATCCCAGCAGGGATCACCGAGAGCGGCGAAGAGAACCTTGAAGGATCGGGAGACAAAACCGAGTAGTCTTACTCGTCTTCTCCTACCCCAGTAATATCCTCTTCTTCCTGCTCGTCCATAGAGCGCCGCAAGGCTTGTTGCAGTCCTCGAAACCAAGTTCGAGTTCGATCTAAGGCTTCCGGTTTCAATACCTGAGGGCCCTCCACTAAATCCTTCGGCACCGAGTAATCAGGGAGAGAATCCAACGCGTCGGCAAAATCTCTAGCGCTCTGATATCGTTCGTCACAGCCCTTGAGAGCGGTGAAGCAAACCTCGACAATACTGGAATCGAGCCCTGGATTCCAAGTTCGTGGATCCGCTGGGCCGTCCTCTAAGATCTTCTGAATCGCGCTGACGAGATTGGCAGAAGGAGGGAAGGCTTTTTTGAAGGAGATCAATTGATACATGAGCAAGCCAAGCTGATAGACGTCAACCCGCTCATCACACTTCAACTCGCCGCTCCACTGTTCCGGAGCAAAGTTCTCAGGATGACCATAATACAGCGGCCGCTTCGCTAAATCGTAGGGCTCAGGACCCGCCCACAAACACTTCTCATAGCCGATTAAATAGACAGAATCATCCTCGCCGAGAAGGACATTGCGCTCGTTGATTTGACCATGAAAGATGCCCATATCATGGCTTTGCCCCAGGGCATAGGCGAGTTTCTGAAGGGCTCTCAGGTTGCCCGTTGCTTGCTGCTTTAGATTCCACATCTGGCTTGAGATCGACAGACCATCTTGAAAAGGGAAGACAAAGCACCAGAGTCCTTCGATCTCTCCCCAAGATAAGAGAGGGGTCAGCGAGCCCTCGGGGAGGCTCTTTAAACTTGCCCAGCGCTCGGAAAAGTCGCCCCCTACCCATTCATTTCCAGGCTTTAAGATTTTCAGAACAACACGGCGCTGCATGTTTAGAGACCAAGCTGAGACATGGACATCGGTGGTGCTGAGGCCGAGGAGACTGTCGACGATGAAGTCGCTGAATACGGCGGGGAAAGATGCCGATTTGAACTCCAAGCTACCACGATCGAGGAAGTAGTTCTCCCTTGGATCAAAGCGAGGCAGCGGCGCGGGGTGAGACAGGCGCTCAAGTGCCCTCTCATAACGAAGGCGCAAAGCTCTATCGCCTGGGGCTGCTTCGAAGGCAAGCCTTAGTTCTTCTAGCTCTTTGACATTGATCACGGCTGTTTGGGGCCCAACATTTAAGAGAGATAAGTATCTAAGACGCGCTGAAACTCGGCCATAGATGTGAAGCGTCCCTCAGACTCCTTGGCCAACGCTGTCATGCAAATCTTACTGAGTTTCGGAGAAAGATCCGCAGCAAAATCTCTTGGATCCCTTGGTCCCTTAAGGATTTCACGGGTCAGGACGCGAAATGGCTTCATGAAAGAGTCCTGAAAAGGATGTCGGCCAGTCAACAGCCGATACATAATCAACCCAACCTGATAAACGTCAGTGCTTTTATAAGCTTGCATCCCACCGATCTGCTCGGGGCTTAACGTCTCTATAAAAGGAAGAAGAATGGCTCCCGATTGCCCCCAACGCAGACGCTGGTTCCGAAATCGCCATTTCTCAAAGCCACGTATCCAAATCTCTGAACCGCGAATGACAATCGACTTCGTCGAGAGCTGGGTATGCACGACATCTTTACGATGGGCCTCCGTCAAAATCTTCGAAAGCTCACGTAGGATAAACAACGCTCGCTGCTCTGAGACTGCTTCTAATGAAAGAAGGCGGTCCAGGGTCATATCTGCAGAAAAGGCGACTGTGTAATAGGGTCGTTGTCCCAAGACGCCCCAGCTCTTTGCGCTGAGGACCCTTGGCAGATCTTTAGTCTCTGTCATCGCCGTCTCAAACGACGTCATGATGTCCCTCGCACGCCTTGGATCTTCCAGAGAAAACGCGTAGTGCCGCAGCCATCGAAGAACGACTAGATCTTCGTTCTCATAATCATAGGCAAGCAGAGGTTGTGTCGAACTGTTTCTGTCGAGGATTCGATGGAGCAAATAGTTGTCGAAGCGGCTCGGAAAGCGCGAGGACTTTACGTCCAAAGCTGGAATTCCAGAAAACATCCGACTGCGCTTTAAGAGACTGTGATACCGTCGCGCCAACGCTTCGTTGCCGATGTCACAATCCCATTGACGGCGAGCGATTTCTACTTCTTCATCCGGCGTCACGTTGAGTCTCACT
>JARGOJ010000916.1 GCA_029210225.1 Planctomycetota bacterium | reverse complement strand
TCAATTTGGAAGAAGCGCGATTGAACCCCGAAGAGCTTGACGAGCTTGGCTCCGAGCTTTGAAATGCTTTCGGGGATCTCTCGAAGACAATAAAAGTGATGCGGGCCTTCGCTGACTTTACTCTCCAAAGGGCATTGATCGACCTCGATCCACTGCTCAAAAAGAATGTCTCCGTTGTGATCGACGAGACCTTCAAGGTTGAAGAGCTTTCCCTCAATATGTTTCTCAGCAGTGCTTGGGTAGTTTAAATGAGGACCGATATCTCTCAAGTCACTCTGAGTTTCAATACGACAAATGCCTCGCAATTGCGATCCGAACTCAGGCTTGACCATCACCGGGTAATCCGCCACACTGCAGAATGCTTGCAAGGCCTTGAAATCGGGGATGAGTCGCCCCGTAGGACAGGGGATGTCATTCTCATAAAGCAGCTCCCGGATAGACTGCCTATTCTGTTCAAGGTTTCGCCGCTCCTCGTTGAAACCGGGGATATTAAAGTCTTCGCGTAAATCTATTTCCAGAGCGGTCCATTCTTCAATAAAAGAATGCAGAGCGTCGATCTTGCCAAACTCAAAAGTGAGGAGCCCAAGGGCTCGTCTCATGGCGTCTAAGTTATTCATATCGGGAACATAGAGATAGCGGTCGAGAGCCTCTGAGAGCTCTCTAGCGATCTCCTTGGGCGCCTTAGACCCAATCCCCGTAACAATGATATTCAATTCACTGAGAGCGCTGCAAAACAGTGCGTAGCACGGGAGCGTTTCTGGACCAAGGATGACAATGTGTTTTCGAGAGGCTTGCTCGCTGTCTCCTAGAATGCCTTGGTCTGAGCGGAATCGCCCCAGGGTCTTGTCGACGATGCGATTCCAGAGTGAGGCTTTAGTCACAGACTTTGATTCTTCCCTTGATCCTGTTTAGAGGGCGGCATACTACTTGATTCTTATCTGCAAGAGTAGGTGGGTGTGCATTTTGTGAGAGATGCTGTCGATCGCATTTCTTTCAGAACAATCGAAACCATTCCAGAGCCAGCATTTAATGAGAATGAATCAACTGAGTCAGCACATAGGTCCACATGAGTAAACTGGAGCTGACAGCGATGGCTGTGTATCCCAGGCTTTTTGAGAGCTTGGTGAATTGCCAGGTTCGTCCCCGAATATAAATAGGGGCAAAGCCGAGGAGAATCCAGAGGTAGAGAGTGCTTCGATCAGGCCAGGAGATCAGGGTTGTCTTACTCTGAATGTCTGGCCCAAGAATCCACGGAATCTCATCGAGATCTGAAGGTGCTTTGTTCTCCGACTCGTCCTCTTCGGGCTGCGGTTGAGTTTGTGGGGCGTCAAACTTAAGCTCTTTCTCTTCGATGACCGGTTTAGAGACGTAGGCGGTGTAGACGTTCTTAACTTTCGTGCGTCTAAGGAGCCAAACCCCGGTTCGACCTTGAAGGCCCCGATGGAAGACGCGAGGACAATGAAGCTCTGTAGACTGACAAGAGTAAAGGGTGACCTCCTTGGGGACTTCACCGCGGCTTTGTTTATAGAGGACCCTATGAACCTTGATGGATCCCGTTTCTTCGCTGAATAGTTGGCCTCGGTGTTGAATCAATTTGGAATCAATGTCGCCTAGGGTGCCTTCAACAACGAGGTCATATTCCATCGCTTGAGGGTCCCATATCCCCCACATTGCCGAGGCGGGTGTACTCAGTAAAAGCACGGTTAAAAACGCAGAGAGGGTCATTTTTATAGTCATGAGAGTTCGGTCCCTTTGACAATTAGGGTCTCATTTTTCGGCCATTTTGGGAATGAAAAAGCCGGGGAATGAGCAGTCCAGCGAATTTTTGCGAATTCCTGTCTTGCCCTTCTCAATGCCGTCCACTCTAATGCTGCTCTCTTCTGTCTCTTGTTTATCTTAGAGGACCCATCATGACTCAGGTGACACGCGTCGTTTTGAAGATTAAGCATCTCTCGGCCAATCCCAGGTATCGCCCAGATGATATTACCTGGACTCTCACTCCCGATCTGACCCCGGAATACAATGATATTGTTGAGGCTCTCATCACTGAGACCAAGCTCAATGATCATTCGACCTTTAAAGCGATCATCGAGGGCGGCCCTGAGCTTTATGAGGCGGCCTCCAAAGCCAAGGATGTCAACAGCGGTGAAGGAGGCGCTTGTCGCTATCTGGATATCTATGTGGGGGATAAGTCGGCGCTTCATTTATTCTTAAACACTTGCGAGGTCTCGAATCATTACTGGAAGGTCTTTATGCCTAAAATGACCGAGTTTGGCAGGAAGTCGACAACGAGCCATGGAATCTTGGAGTTAAGAGAAGAGAAGCTGGAAGCAACTCGCCCTGAAATCCATTTAGACAATAGTACGACCTCAAAAGAGCAGGACGAGATCGACGAGTGATGGAGCGTCGAGAGCTTGAACGAAAGTGGCGTCTAGAGCCAGAGAGCGAAGAGCTTTTCGAAGAGTTGTTGCGCCAATACCAAAGACTCAATTTGGAGCTGCCAGTTGAGCTTCTTGCTCACACGAAGCGCTGGCGCTTACTATCGGAGCTGGTGGCGAATTTCTATGAAGACCCTTTCCATGAAGAAAGCGGAAACTCGGCTGAGGAGATTGTAGGGAAGGAAGAAGAGCTAGGAATTCTATTGCCTGGGGCCTTGAAGGAATGGTTCAGGTTAGTGGGGAAGAGGCTGAGGAGCGTTATCCACAGTCCCATCACTTTGGACGACCTGAGCTTTCAGCTTCCTGAATTTGGAGGAGACTCTCAATTTTCCGCAGAACAGTCCGGATTGCTTTCAGGTTGGATGTCTTCTGCGGGGGAGTGGGCAGCAGTCATTTTGGAGTCTGATTTAAACCAGGCGAATCCTCCGGTTGTGGTCTATGGAAGAGAGGATTGCATAGGTGAAGAGTTTCATTGCCCCTCCTTGTCTCAATTCCTGACAGGTATAGCGATGCAAGAGACGGCGGCGGCCGTTGCCGCAGGTGACTGGGCAGCCTCGATAGGGCGACTGAAGCCAGGACTTTATGGAGGGCATGACAATAAAATAGACGACCAATTTTGTATGAATTATGAAAGCTGCTTTGAATTCTTTTGGACCCTACCGGATGAGGACGAATTTCATGTACACATGGCCCAAGGCTGTCTCTTGATCATAGATTTTGATGCAACACTTTTATGGGCTTGCGCGAGTAAAAAGGCTCTCGCACGCCTCAATGAAGAGGCAAGCCTCCAAGACGATTCACGTTGTACCCTCAGAACCGAGTGGCGTGGGCTTTCGCAGACTGAGGAAGCTTTGTTTCAAAAAAGGGGCAAAGATGGTCGGCCTTTGATACTGAGAAGCGCGAGTTATTTTTCTGATCAAGAATTGAACGCGCGTGGATTTGATTTCATGACGCTTGATCCTGAAGAAACCTTCGCTGGATTGAAAGCGACTTTAGAATCTGAGGCCCCGGGTTTATTAAATAAATTACAGGCGGCGTGGCGACCAGAAAACCGAGGACGCTGGAATATCATCTGGCCCCCAGAACTTAAGCGTTTTATCAAGCTAAGATGAATGCCAATTGCTATCTTTCAAAAGCCTTCCAGCACCGTCTTTCCAATGGCCCGGCCGCTCTCTTGCAGCTGCTTTCTTCAATGTTGCTGCGCTGACCTTGCCGAGCTTCTGACAGCGCTACCCGTTCGCAGCATATCAAGAGAATCGGGCAGCGCTGTCAGACTTGCAATGCTGGTCAATGCACTTTGCGAAATCCCCAGGAGAATTGGGTCCAAATCGGAAATAGAGACAGGGTTCAATTAACTCCAACTCCATCAACGCAAATCGATCTTCTAAAGTTCTCACTAAATCCACTCGGGCATAGAGCGGTGTGAAATCGAGAGCAGCCATAATCTGATTCGCAGTCGCGATGAGCTGAGAATCCTCATTCTCCAACGGTACAACTCCTCCCCCATGTTCTTCCTG
>JARGOJ010000915.1 GCA_029210225.1 Planctomycetota bacterium | reverse complement strand
GTAAGATGAATGCCTGAGTGGGAGCCACCGACTAGAATTCTGAGAAATGAGGCGCAATGAGCTTTAGGCAAAATCGACTTTTGATGTCAGTCATCATCTTGACCTGCGCGGTCCCCTCTTTGCTCTTTGCCAAGGGATTTAAGATAAGGACCGCGAAGAAGATGCTCGCTCGGGCTATCTCGAAAAAGGATAAGGCGGAAGTTTTAACTGTCTTCAAAAAGCTCGGGGAAGAAAACACTGTTGATGCGGCAGAGCTCATCGTGAATGTGACGGCGTCCCAATTGCAAATGGACCTCTCCGACTCCGCCACGAACATTCTCATTGAAATGAAGTCCTCTAAGGTCGCGGACTATATCACTGAAGACGCCATCAAGAACAAGAAATGGTGGATTCGTCTCTTGTTGATCATAGCGATTGACAAGAAGGGCAAAGACGAGCGGGAAACTCTCTATAAATCTTGCCAGGATGAACACCCTGTCGTGCTCGAAGAGCTGGTCTCAATCTTAAAATATCACCATGACAAGAAGTCTGTGGATGCCATTATCAGTATCTATGAGCGAGCCGATAAGAGTGGCTTTGCGGACGTTTCAGAGGGGGCGAACACTGCGCTCCATGCATTGACAGACAAGAGCTTCGAGGCCGCGGTCGATTGGAAGAACTGGTGGAACACCGTCAAGGCCAGCTTCGCTCTAAAGAAGCTGCGTAAGAAAAGAACACTGACGGCGGATGAAGCTGAAGCTCAGGACGAGCTGGTCTCGGAAATTGCTGACTTAGAAGAGGAGAGAACGAAGGACGCTCTTGAAAAAATCATCGAGGCTTACGAGAAGTCGGAGAAGTCAGACCTTGTCGAGGCTTGCCAAAGAGCTGACAAGGCTCTCCGCGCCTTGACCAGATTGAAATTTGTTTCGGCGAAGCTATGGCGAGGATGGTGGGAAAAGGCCAAAGAGAGCTTTAAGATTCCCAAGAAAGATGAAGCTGGAAAAAAGGGGAAGTTCCGGGCGAACACTGTGACGGCGAGGATTCTAAAGCGCGGTGAGGGCTCGTATTTAGAGTCGATAAAGAAGGGTGACATCATTGTTGTTGAGGGGGAATACGATGAAGTGCAGGCCATTTTAGATGTCTTAAAGATCCCTTATACTTCGGTGACTCGGGCGAAGCTCCAGACCGTAAAACTGAACAAGAACCAGGTGCTTATCTTTAATTGTTCAAGTGGTGGATTGACCGGGAAGAACATCAAAACCATTCAGGCTTTTGTCTCCGCAGGGGGCTATGTCTTCACCTCCGATTGGGAGCTTCACAATGTCTTGACCAGGGCTTTCCCCAAGGTCTTGTCGCTGAAAAAACGCATTGACAATGATCTTGTCGATATTGCGCCCTATCCTCCAGCCGCCTCTCATGCTTATCTTCGCGATGTCTTTCCTCGTAACCCATACAAGCTCACTAAGTTTCGCTGGAAGATTGATGCGTCCTCCGATTTACATGGCTTCTCGGCAAAGTCGGGGGTTGTTCCTTTGGTTTTCTCGACAGAAATGAACGCGAAACACGGCACAGGGGTTGTAGCCCTTACTTTTCGTTGGCGTGGAGGCGTCGTTGTGAAGCCAAAGCGAAAAAAACGCGCCACCACTGGGGGCGCGAAATACAGTCAGAAGGCCGTCGAGAAATTAGGCGGCTCGGTGCTCCATGTCCTTGGTCACTTCAACGCGCAAGCCGATCCCAAGGGGGATGGATATGCGCTTCAGCAGTTGCTCTTGAACTTCATTGTGGAGAAACAGAAGTTCCGCGCCATTGCCAAGGGCAAGAAGTGATATCTCTAAGCCTCCACTTCCTCTCATAAAAAGCGTGAAAAGACTCAGAGCTTCTGCCAGACTGAAGAGCGCTAAAGCTATTGATTGAGGATGTGCTATGAGAGTCAATGGAGTGAGAGTCAGAGTCAAGCGAGTGGCTGGGGCCTTAACCCTGGCACTGGGCCTGTGCTTCGTTGGGGGATTTGTCACCGGACGCCTTCTGACGTCTCCCACGGGCCCTCAAGAGGCTCGTCGTTCTGAGGCTCTGACCCTTCCTCATGAGATCAAAACGGGGGACCTTGACCCGGAGCCCGACGCTCATTTGGAGATGATTCGTCCTCTCCTTGAGGTCAATCTTCCTCTCAGCTTTCAAAGGCCTTCAAGCTCCGAGTTGTATGCAGCCCAGGAAATCGCGAAGATTGAGGCCGCTCATAAGACCTTAAGTAAGACGATCGATGAATCCTTCGATCCGCACGACGCTTTGATCGAAAGAGGAAAGCTCTACTTCACCTTGACCTTGTATGAGCGGGCCCGTAAAGACTTCCACAGAGCGATCGATCTCAAAGATGATTCTTTCGAGGGCTATCTCGGCCGAGGCAAAGCCTTTATAGGCCTCGGGGAGTTTGAAGAGGCTGAGTGCGATATCACCGAGGCCATTGACCTCAGCGGCGCACAAGCCACAGGATTTCGTGAGCGGGCCCGTCTCTTTCAGGAGGTCGGGAAATACTCAGAGGCTCAGAAAGACTTCGAAGTTGCGCGAACTCGCGATGCCAATGACTTGTCCATACTCAAAGAGCTGGCGGTGCTCTGCGAAGACATGAATGATCTTAAGAAGGCCGAGACCTACTACCTTGAGTTCGCGGAGTCTGGAAGTCCTGAGCAAGGAGCCTTCGCTTGGTTCGCGCTAAAGCGTCTGGCAAGCGTTCAGGGGAAAGCTTGTCCAAGGTTGGCGCCCTTCAAACAGCTTGATTCCGACAGGCCCGAATTACTAATTGCTAGCGCACAGCTCTCTTTGCAAGCGAAGGAAAACTGGGACGCTGCAAGGGAAGATCTAGGAC
Source organism: Planctomycetota bacterium (assembly GCA_029210225.1). GTDB lineage: Bacteria > Planctomycetota > J058 > J058 > JARGOJ01 > JARGOJ01. The sequence goes on along the minus strand of JARGOJ010000915.1, from coordinate 1,118 downwards.
ATGCCTTGATCTCTCTCGAACGAGAGGCCAAGGTTCGCGCCCATTTTCAATCATGGCGCATATCCTCTAAGGCAGTGCTCGCCCAATCAGAAAGGCTTTATAAAGAAGCCCTCATGCTACGAGTCATTCTTGAAACGCAGCGGAGCGCCAGCGTCTCGAATCAATCACCAGAATTGCATGAGCTTCTAATCGCCTTTCCAAACTCCATGGAAGCGGCGCTTGCTCATTACTATGTGACGAAGTCGTCATTATCTTCTGCGTCCTATTCACAACGCCTGCAACAGAGCCAATCGCATTCGGCAAAGGCCTTTCGCCAAGCTTTGCCTGAAGCCTTTGCTCCACACCGTTTTGAGCATGCTGGACCCGGTTACTTTCAGAAGAAATGCCAGGCCCTGAGTTCTTTAGTCTATCGCAACCCATGGCATTTTCAGGCCCGCCTTGAGCGCGCAAAAGTCTGTTTTCAAGAGAACCATGAGCTTGGACGAGTGAGCTATGAATTGAAAACGTTGTTAACGAAGCATCCAGAGAATTGGGGGGCTCGATTAGTACTTGCTCAATGCTTGCTAAAGTCGGGGGATAAACCGGGATTAAGCGATGCCGCGGATGAATTTGGGAAGGCGATCGAACAGTTGAAGCACAGCTGCCGGAGCCTAGACTCTACAGAAAGAGACAGTCACATCGCCGAAGCCTACTTCGGGCGTTCTCAGGTCAGTCAGCTTCAATTCAAAGCCGGCTACATAGAGAGTTCAATCAATTCGATCCCTGACCTTAGTTTGGCGATTAGCCGTGTTCCCAGAGAGAACGCTCGTGGATTGACGAACGCGATGAAATACTATCAAGCCCGGGCGGACAGATATCTTGAGCAGCAGAATTTTGAGGCGTCTGGAAAAGACCTCATGTCTCTCGAACTATGTAGGAGAGAAGCGAAGAAGCGAGCGCTGCACCACCAGAAGCTCGCGTTGAAGGCGCGGGGCAAGCGTGAATATAGTGAGGCCATTGGTCAATTCAATATTGCATTGGATTACGACGCCACGAATGCTCAGGCCATTTATGACCGCGGGATTACCTTTCTGAAAATAGGCAATTTTGTTCCCGGAATCTTGGACCTCGTGAAGGCT
>JARGOJ010000012.1:21526-25791 GCA_029210225.1 Planctomycetota bacterium | reverse complement strand
CTGCGCGCCACGGCCAGGAGCAGTTTCAACTTTTCATTATTGGGGTCCGCGTCAAGCGCTCGTCGAGCATCTGAGATACGCCTCGAATTAGACATGGTCGTCCCAATTGAGGCTGCAAAAAATGCGCGCTCCAAAAATTGAGGTTCGACTGTTCTGGGAGATTCCAATTCGCATCGCCGACCGGACGCCTCCCGGGGGATGCATCCACGCGCTGCCCCGCAAGGCTTTCTCCTGAGCCTCCGATTCCCGTGGGCGGTGATCACTCGGACCCGTGTCATAGTTGGGATGATAGCCGTCTTCGCACCACTCCCATATATTCCCGCACATATCGACCAGGCCAAAGGCGTTGAACTGAGAGTCGTGATCTGTCACTGGATGAGTGCGCTTGTCGCTGTTGTCGTCATACCAGGCGTAGTCGGGGTTCATACTATCCCCCCAATAATAGGACGTGCCCACAGAAGCCCGACAGGCAAACTCCCACTCTGCTTCACTGGGGAGCCGAAGGCCATCTCCGGCCCACTCACACCATTTCTTAACGTCGTGCCAGTTTACGTGGTCGATAGGTAAAGACTCTCCAACCCACTGCCGATCGTCTTCGAGCTCCCCCATGTCCCAAATCTTTTGTCGGAGCGGGTAACGCGCCGCAAAAAAAGGTTTCACAGTACACTCATGCGCTGGCTTCTCTGCGGCGATCACTCGGTCTGAGCCCATGGTGTATGTGCCCCCGGGAATCAGATGCAGGCACTCGTCGGTCTTCCTGTGGCGAAAAACACCGATCCTGAAGCTTTGCTCCAGACATTGAAAGACACGGGCCTCTATGAATTCGAAGCCCGGATGCCTCAGGGACACTTCTTTGAGAACACAGTCCTGGAGCGACTCACTGGTCTTGCTCCAGCTATCCAAAGACGCCAAGCATTCGAGCAACACGCCAGAGCCCTCTATTCGGCGTCGAACAAGGTATAGTTGTTCAATCAGCTCGACATTTTGAGGATCGGCTTGAATGAGACGTTGCAACTGGGCGATTTGGTGGTCTGTAGCCATAGGCGCTGAAACTAAGATTATCAGGTCCCGGGAAGCTCGACGAGGAAACTTTAGGGACTCTCTCTCAAAGTCTTAGCGGACAGGGACTGGAGCCGGAATCACCTGGGGAATTGTGATTCCATGATCTTTATAGATCCTCAGCTTTGGATTCTGAGCTTTTGTATCCCCCCAGAGCAAAGCGCCTTGAGGAGCCCCACGAAATCCGGCGCCTGCCAGATTTGGAGCGCTTGGTGAGCCAGCAATTCCAATATTTAGTCCGAAGGCCGTGATACGAACATCGTCTAAACCCCAATCCCCACGGAAGTCAGTCCAGTATTGCATCTGGGCGTTCGCTCCCGGGCTCCGAGCGGTCATGACCATAAATTCTGGGGAGGCGAACTCATTGAGGTCCGAGCTAGGATCTCCCATATCGGCGAGGGGACTGTTCCAAGTGTTCACGATCGCGCCGTTTCCTCGGAAGAAGTCGACATGAGACGCAAGCCAGTTTGGAAGCGGAGCGTGATCCGCCCAGTCTCCGGCCTGAGGATAGGACGCATGCTTACCTTGAGAGACATAGACAACAGGATGATGGCCGAGGGGGTTGGCTTGGCCGTTGTCGTCGACCAACTCAAGATCGTTGGGGAGCACCTTGAAGTCGTCACCATGCCCTGAGTAATAGCCTTCGTCAATCACTCCATTGAGAAAGGTCAGGCCCTGATCCAATTGCACTCTTAACTTATAGGTCGTGTGCTCCCAATCTCCTCTGTGTCCCGAAAGATCCAGGTAGGAATAGGTGGGCAGGAAGGTGAGGAGCTCGGCTTCCGATCGGTCTTGGGGGTAGAAGAGCCAATATTCGGCCCAAACAACCATTTCTCCCGAGCCGTCGCTGTTGAGCGCTGGGGTATTGGGATCGAGGTAGAGATGAGTGTAAACAGTGGCTTGTCCGGGGATGTCACCAACCATTCTCTTCGGGAAGTCGCCAAATTTTCCATTTTCAAATTTCGGGCTCTTATTCCAGGGAATTTGAATGGTGAGGGCGGGGTTGTTTCGAATGGATCCGAGCAGGAGAATGCGAATTTGCCCAGATTCAAGCTCTTTATAGAAGGAAGCAACGCCTTGGGGAAAGTGATCCTCGCTGCGATTTTGCGCCGAGCTATTGCCGTCGTCGTGAAAGGCGTTAAAGCGTAGTTGAGGCGCGAAGGCCTGAGCCAGGTTTGCTTCGAGTCCGGGGGTCAGCGGTCCATTGCCAGGCATCACAAAGGCCAGATTGGGGGTCGCTGGAGGATTGCTTGGGGTGCCGGTCCCGGGCATTCCGGGGTTCATTCCCGGAGCCACGGTGGAGGTCGCCCCAGGGGCTGTTGTCGTGGTCGTCCCTGGAGCAGCTCCCGACGAGCTTCCTCCAGAACCGCAAGCGCTGAACGAGAGAACAACCATTGCGAGTAGAGAATACGACCAAGCGTCTTTTGAGTATTGTTTTTGTGCCATAGGAAAGGCTCTCCCCAACGATAATTACATACCTACATACATGCATGCCAAGCCATCTTTTGGCTTCTTGGCGCACACTATGGGAAGAACAGTCGAACAAATCCAGTCAATTCTGCGATACTTTCCAAGTCACTAAATCGAATTAGATATGAATTGCGTTCATTGGGAACTTTATTCGCAGGGCTTTCCCTGGGGTGGGAGGAGAAATCAGGGCGTCTTTGCCTTCGTCATTCCTTGGAGGAGCGCAGGATAGCTCAGCTTCGCGCTGCCGTCGTTGTTCCGCATGCCTAAGCTTGATAAGAACTCAACAAATTGAGGATCTGTCGAGTTATAGAAGATTGAAAAGCTCTGGATATCGGCCGCAGTGTAGTCCGCCAGGTGAAGGCTCGAAAGAAATCGAATGCGCGGCTCCGTGGAGACATAGTCGTAGAGATTCTCGACAAAGGTCTTCTGCATGGCCTCCGACGATCCGTTGAGGGCCCCCGTTGGATAACCTGCTTCCTGAAGTAACACTGGTTTTGTTCCAGCTCTTTGAACTACTGCTCCGAGTTCAGAAGCAACAAGCCCTGGGGACCGGACCATCCCATTCGTCAGTGGGTAGTAATTGATGGCCATGGCATCGCTGTTGTCCCGGATGCTGTCGAAGTAGCTGGGGTCGGAGTTCAATGAGTCATAGGTAAGAGTCGCTCCAATCGCGAGGCGGGAGTCGAGCTGTTGGCAGTGATTTCGGACCGCGATGAGAAAATTCAAGAACGGTGTCTTCCGGCTTGGCACCGCCGAAAAGTTGATGTCGATCTCATTTCCAACGGAGAGAAAAAAGCCCCCCCGTTGAACAAGCAGAGGCACCAAAGCATCAAGCACAGCCTTAAAGCGATTGATAATCACCGGATCATCGAAGGCGCGTCCTGCGGCCAACTGATTGCTATCGTTTGCATCGCGAAGATCCAACGGAATCTCCAAAGAGACGGTGTCGACGGTCTTTATCACGAGGTAGGGAATCTGCCCGGCGTTTTGAATGATGGTCAAAAGGTTGTCGAGGCTCGACAAGTCCACGATCCCAGGGGCGCTCTCCAAAGACGCCCAAGTCACCGAAAGCTCATAGGAGTTGGCCCCCGCCGTGATCACCTCTCCGAAAGATTGATCAAGCGTGGCCTTAGCAGTCGGGTCGACGGTCGAGTAGATGACCCCCAGGGCGCGAGTCGGGACCAACAAGGGAAGGTCGGACGCGCCGACAGCGGTGGTCGTTGTTGCCGCGCCAGCTCCAGAGCCGCCAGAGCCTCCCCCGGAGCAGGCTGTGAGAACAGTAAGAATGATCGATAGAAAGAAAATGGGCTTCATGAATTCTCCAAGGAACTTTGTCATACTCATAGGGATACAAAACTAGGCAGGACTTGGTTTCATTTTTCTTTGAAATTTTCTCCATATCTTCCGCTGTCTGCCTTGGCCCTATCTATAAGCCTCTCTCAACTTAGAATTTCCCCTCTGGGTCTTCGCTCCCATCTCAAGAAGTTCTCCTCGCCCCACGAAAGCATGACTATGAATCTTCGAGCGCTTCCTAAAATCCTCCTCGTTTCGCTGATGTTCGGTGGTCTGACGGCCTGCAATCAGAGTCGAGGACGTAAGAGAAAAGCGTTATTCCAGCTTGGTTCCGTGCCGAAAATCGCCGCCTTTATCTCGGGCGAGCACTGCAATGTGAAGTTGCAAAGTGCCTTCCTCATTCAAAACCAAAAACAATGGGATATTTTGCTCTACCGCCATAG